>NZ_JBVJHZ010000016.1:0-111674 GCF_055586545.1 Glycomyces sp. NPDC050141
GGGCGCCTCCCTTTCCCCCCCCCCCCCCCCCTTTCCCACCCCCACAACCCCCACCCCCCCCCCCCACCCCACCCCCCCCCCCCCCCCCCCCCCCCCCCCCCCCCCCCCGCCGTTCTACGTTCGCCCATCCCGTTGCTGTTGCGGCCCTTCGGGTCACCGCCAGGCGGTGACCTCGATCTCGCGGGTGGTGCCGAGGTCGATGGAGGCTTCCGGGGCGACTGTCTCCATCGGCGAGCCCTCCGCGTAGCCGACGCTGATCTCGGTCGCGTTCACGACCTCGCCTTCGTCGGCGGATTCGACCTTGTTGTGCCACAGCATCCCCGCGCTCACCGATGCACCGGGCGCGAGCGTGATCGCCGTGGGCCCGGGGTCTTGGAGCGTGTCCGAGCCGTGCCGGACGGCGACGTCGACGCCGGGGACCTCGATCACCGGGTACCCGTTGATCTCGATGTCCTCGGTGCCGCAGTTGACGAGCTCGATCCCGCTGGAGCGGATGCCCATCGCCGCACTGCCCTGGGTCACGGTGACGTGGAACCCCTCGGGGCAGGCCGGCTCCTCGGGCAGTTCGGTCGCCGGTTCCACGGGTTCGGCGGGCGGCGCCGCCGGTACGCCGGTGAGCTGCCAGGCGCCGAGGTCGAGCACGTGGTCGGCGTCGAGCTCGACCGGTTCGGGGAGCGCCAGCTCGTACCCGGCGTACACCGGGAGTGCGTTGATGAGGAAGCGGTCCACTTCGAGCACGTCGGTGCCGGTCGCGGGCGTCCACGACAGCGGCGCGATCGCGGCCTGCCCGGGATCGACAGTGACGGACTCGGGCGCGTTGTAGTCGCGCGGCGCGACGACGTTCCCGCCGAAGACGCCGACCTGCGGCATGCTGTCGAGCAGCAGCGGCGCCTCGCCGCAGTTGACCAGGCCGATCGCCATGAACGTGCGGTCGCCGACCTCGCCGGTGGCCGTGAGCGACATCTGGATGCCGTGCTCGTCGCACGCGGTCGAGGTCGCCCCCGCCCCGGCTTCGTCGCCACCGCCGCCGAGTCCGCACCCCGAGGCCGCCAGTGCGAGGACGGCGGCGATGAGCGCGAGCGGTCGGGAGGTGCGTGGCATGCGGTGTCCTTCGGTCGTTCCGGGGTTCCACCCTGCCTAACGCGGAGGCCCTATCGCGGGGTTGCACCGGGGGCGTCTGGATGATGAGCACGGTGAGGTCGTCGGTGCGCTCGTAGCCGCCGTTTTGGAAGTCGGCCTTGAGCTTACGGTGGAGGCGGTCGGGGTCGCGGATGCCGGAGGCGATGTGCGCGTTGATGCGCTCGATCACCGGGAAGGTCTCCCCGGCGGCGTTGCGGCCCTCGATGAACCCGTCGGAGAACACGACCACGAGGTCGCCGGGCATGAGCGTGGCCTCGCGGATCTCGGTGCGCTGGAGCCCGAAGTCGGCCAGGCCGAGCGGCGGCATGGGCCGCGCGGACAGCGGTTGGGCCGATCCGCGCACCAGGAGCGGGGCGGGGTGCCCGCACAGGACGACGCGGATGGTGTCGAACCGGGGCGTGATCTCGACGAGCGCGGCGGTCGCGAAGGACTGCTGCCACTCGTCCCGGCCGCGGTTGTGGATGCGGACGCGCCGTTCCATGCGCGCGGCGAGGGTGTGCAGGTCGGGGTCGTCGAGCGAGCGCTCCCGGAAGGTCCCCAGGAGCGCTTCGGTGAGATGCACCGTGGTCAGGCCGTGGCCTTGGACGTCGCCGACGACCGCGCGGATGCCGAAGTCGGTCTCCTGCACCTCGTAGAAGTCGCCGCCGACGAGCCCGGGGCTGCCCTCGTGGGTCCGGTAGGCGACGGCGACGCGCGCGCCGCCGACGTGCGAGGGCAGCTCGGGCAGGATCGCGGTCTGGACGGCCTCGGCCACGAGGGTCATCTCCAGCAGCCGCACGACCATGCGGTTCCTGACCCAGGAGAGCGCGATGCAGAGCAGGCCGATGATGGCGACGGGCGGCACGTCGGCCCAGGACGACTCGGGGTATTTGAAGATGCCGAGGGCGTCCTGCCCGGCGCTGATGATGGCGACGACGAGGAGCGTCGAGCCCGCGGTGGCGACGGGCCCGTTGACCAGGGCGGTGAAGGCGGGCAGGAGGACGACGGTGAAGTCGGCGTACTCGGCGGCGGTGTCGTCGAGGAACGCGATCGGGAGGGTGACGGCGATGAGGATGAACGGCATGAGCCGCAGGATCAGGACCGATCCGGCCTGTCCGGCGGCGACGCGGTTCCAGGGGCTCTTGGGCAGCACATAGGACCGGAAATAGCTCTGCATCTCGGTGCCGTCGCTGGTCCTCTTCACGGGGAAAGCGTATGCGGGCGACCGGGAATCTGCGTCTTGAACAGCGAAAACGGGCCCTGGAGACGGCGGAGGCGGACGGGGGCCGCTCCCGTCCGCCTCCGCTTCGCCTCAGCCGCGCGCGGCCTTGGCGGCGTCGATGTGCTCGCGCAGGCGCTCTTCCTCCTCGGAGGAGAGGTTCGTCGACAGGAGCTTGCCGTCGTACTTGCCGCCGAGCTCTTCGAGGACCTTGTCCTCGGTGGCGGAGCGGACGAGGAGCACGAGCGCGGCGGTGCCGGGGCTGAGCTCCTTGCCGAGGTCCTTCATGAACGTGTCGTCCACGCCGATGTCGGTCATGGCCCCGCCCGCGGCGCCCGCGGCCGCGCCGACGGCCATGCCGAGGAGCGGCGCGAAGAACAGCAGGCCGATGAGGCCGCCCCAGAGCGCGCCGCCGGTCGCGCTGACGCCGACCAGCGAGGTCGACTGGTGGAGTTTGACCTTGCCGTCGTCGCGCCGCTCGACCACGACCGCGTCGTCGAGCTTGATGAGCTCGCGCTTCTGCATGTCGGCGAGTTTGGCGAGGACCGTCTGCGCGGTGGGGACGTCCGGATAGGCCACGGCGATGAGTTGGCTCATGCGTCTTCCTCTCTGCAGGCCGCCCGTCGGCGGCGTCTCGCCCGATTGTGTCCGCCTTTGTGTCTCTGCGCCGGAAAACGCCCGTGAAACCCTCCTTCGCGCGGGCCCCGGTCCACTGCGTGCCCGCGCGTTCCCGATTATCGGGACCGGCGGTTGACGCTGGCCTCTCCACAATCTATATTTCCCATAGATTTGGTAGAGATCATCGCCCGGACATCACTCGGAAGGCCCGCACGTGCGCACCCTCGTCCTTCTCGGCCTCGTAGGCCTGGCCGCCCAGCTCGTCGACGGCAGCCTCGGCATGGCCTACGGCGTCACGTCGACCACGCTCCTGCTCGCCATCGGCGCCAACCCCGCCGCCGCCTCGGCCACCGTCCACCTCGCCGAGATCGGCACCACCCTCGCCTCCGGCGCCTCGCACTGGCGCTTCGGCAACGTCGACTGGAAGGTCGTCCTCAAGATCGGCATCCCCGGCGCCGTCGGCGCCTTCGCGGGCGCCACCGTCCTGTCGCGGCTCTCCACCGAGGTCGCCGCCCCGGTCATGTCGATCATCCTGCTCTCGCTCGGCCTCTACGTCCTCATCCGCTTCACGTTCCGCGGCCTCGACCGCAAGAACCTCGGCAAGCCCCTGCGCAAGCGGTTCCTGACCCCGCTCGGCCTCGTCGGCGGCTTCCTCGACGCGACCGGCGGCGGCGGCTGGGGCCCGGTCGGCACCCCCGCCCTGCTCGCGAGCGGCCGCATCGAGCCCCGCAAGGTCATCGGCTCCATCGACACCTCCGAGTTCCTGGTGGCGGTGGCCGCCTCGGCCGGCTTCATCGTCGGCATCGGCAGCGCCGGCATCGACTTCGCGTGGGTCGGCGTGCTCCTGCTCGGCGGCCTGATCGCCGCGCCGATCGCGGCCTGGCTGGTCCGCCACATCCCGCCGCGCGTGCTCGGCTCGGCCGTCGGCGGCGTCATCGTCCTGACGAACATCCGCACCCTGCTGCGCAGCGACTGGATCGCCGCCCCGGACGCGGCCAGGTTCGCCGCCTACGCCGTCATCGCGATCGTCTGGATCGCGGCGATCGCCTACTCGGTGCGCCGCCACCTCGCCGAGCGCGACGTCGGCGGGCCCGTCCTGGACAAAGCCAACAACCCCACTGCCGACAACCCCGCCGCAGGCGGCTCCGACGGTGCCGAGGCGCCCGCCCGCGTCGACGCGCCGGCCGCCGAGACCGCCTGACCCGGCCCCGATACCGCCGCTCCGGCCCGCACCGAACACGGTGCGGGCCGGTGTCGTTCCCGCCGCGGGAAGGCAACTGTCCCTATTGGATTTGGATGACGACGCGCAAGTGAACGTCAAGTAGCATGTTGCCTCAACGTGGCCGTGAGCTGGACCGTTGGAGGCGCCGTGACGCAGTTCTACCAAGCTTTGCTCCGGGACGCAGGGCCCCGGCTCGGGCCCCGGCTGCGGCGGTGCTTCGCCGCCTGGGCCGGGGTCGAGGACAGCGGCGGTCCGCTCCTCGAACATGCCAAGGGCCGCACGCGGACCGCGTTCGCCGACAACGAGCTCTGCGGCCGCTACACCCATGACGGCCCGACCGGGGACGGTCGGCTGCGCACCACCGCCACCTGGGCGGCGGGCCGCGGGAGCGCGCCCGGCTGGGTCCGAGTCACCGTCGAAGGCGACCTCGACGAGGCCGAGGTGACCGCGCCCGGGTTCATGCCCGCGTTCCTGGCGACCGGCCGCGCCACCGACGGCGCCGTCCCGGTCGAGGCCGGGCCGCTCCTCATCGGACCGGAGGAGGTCAAAGAGCTCACGGGGTGGCTCGCCCGCGCCGACCGGGGCGTGCCCGTCATCGTCCTCACCGTCGACCGCAGCGACCCGAACCTCGTGGCCGCCTGCGCCGACCACCTCGCCGTCCACCTCGCCGGCGTAGCGGTCGTGGCCCGTCTCTACGACTCGCGCACCCAGGACGACCTGAACTCCTGGCTCGGCGGCGATCTCAGCGTGTTCGGCGGCGGCCTGCGCACCTACCTGCCGGGCGTGCGCCCGGGGGAGGAGACCTACGCGATGCGCCACCAGCCGCGCGGCGGCGGCGCGATACGCGACCAGGGCGTGCGCTCGCTCGAAGTGGTCGTCAAAGGCGTCGTCGAGCTCTCGGTGCACCGCCAGCTGCCGACGGACATACGCCAGACCGAGTCCAGGGTCGCCCGCATACTCTCCGGCACGCTGCCGCCGGGCGAACTGCACGCGGCCCCGCCCAGCCCCGCCGCGATAGCCGTCCCGCGCGGGCCCCGCATACCCAGACCCGCCCCGCCCTCCGAACCCGCAGCGCCCGCAGTCGAACCCCCGGCACCCGAACCGGCACTCCAGACACCCGAACCGGAACCGGAACCCGAACTCGCTGCCCCGCAACCCGAAGGCGACACCGGCGGCCTCGCCGACGACATCGCCGCGAAGCTCGCCGACCGCCTCGACGACAGCGTCCTGGAAGCCCTGGTCGACATGGCCCGCGGCGGCGACTCCGAGACCACCGCGCTCATCAGGACCATGTCGGCCCACCTCGACGCCCTCACCCGCGCCGTCGAGTCCACCGGGCTCCTCGCCTCCCGCGACCCTGGCCAGGAGCTCGAACGCCTCCGCAGGCAGTACGACCAGCTCGAACTCGACTACACCGAACTCCAGGAGCACGAGCGCAAAGCCCAGGACCGCATCCGCTGGCTCGAGAGCCGCCTCGCCGAGCACGCCGACCCCGTCTACGGCCTCCAGGACGAGGCCGACCGGGACGGCTGCTGGGAGGCCGAGAGCCTCATGGACGTCGTCCAGCGCGCCCGCAAGCAGCTGCGCCGCCTCGACCTGCCCGACGCCCTCGACACCGAGGTGTCCAAACTCGACGTCATGTACCCGCGCCAGCGCCGCCGCTGGACCGGCCGCACCTGGGACGCCCTGCGCGCCCTCGACGCGTACGCGGCCGCGCGCGCCGAGGCCCGCTTCACCGGCGGCTTCTACGACTGGTGCGCCCGCCCGCTCCCCGGGGCGCCGATCATCACGCCGACGATGGTGTCGATGAAGGAGTCCGACTCGGTCTCGGGCAACCCGAAGTTCTACCGCGCCAGGGTCTTCCGGGTCCCCGTGGAGATCGACCCGTCGGGCCGCGTCTACATGCCCTCGCACATCAAGCTCCAGCAGGTCGGCTCGCCCGCGCCGCGCATGCACTTCCTCGACGACGCGGGCGGGGCGACCGGGAAGGTCTGGATCGGCTACCTCGGCGACCACCTGCCCAACACGCGGACGAACTGAGGCGCGCCCGCTCGGCCCGGCTCCTCCCGTAGGCTCGGAGGAACCCCCGGGAGGAGCCTCGATGGACTTCATGCGCCGCAACGCGAGATGGATCGCCCTGGCGGCCCTGCTCGCGATCCTGGCACCGTTCGTCGCCCAGATGTTCAACGCCCTGTTCGCGGTCGACACGCTGCTGGTGGTGGTGATCCTGCTGGCCGCCATAGTGATCGGCGTGGCGATCCTCGCCCGCGGGTCGCGCGAGGAGGAGTGAGGGCGCCCGCCCGCGGGGCCCACCGCCGGGCGCGGCTTGACTAGTCTCGGAACCGGGGAGCGCCCTCGACGACACGCTCCCGGACGAGAGGACACCCCATGGCACGCCGCAAGCGCCCCCTGTTCGCCCGCTGGTACCCCGACGCCGCCGCCCGCCTGGAGGCGCGCGGCCTCGCCGAGCAGCGGGCCCGCCTCCTCGCCCCGCTCGAAGGACGCGTCCTCGAACTCGGCTGCGGCTTCGGCGCGAACTTCCCGCACTACCCCGATGCGGTCACCGAACTGGTCGCGGTCGAACCCGAGGAGCACTTCCGGGACCTCGCCCGTGCCCGCGCGGACGAACTGGGGCTCAAAGCCACGGTCATCGAAGGCACCGCCGAAGCGCTCCCGGTCGAGTCCGGCTCGTTCGACGCGGTCGTAGCGACGGCCGTGCTCTGCTCGGTCGACGACCAGGCCGCGGCGCTCGCCGAGATCGCCCGCGTCCTCAAACCCGGCGGGGCACTCGTGGGCTTCGAGCACGTCGGCTCGGCCGGGCGCGCCCGGCACGCGGCCGAGCGGGTCCTCGACGCGGTGCTGTGGACCCACCTCAACGGCGGCTGCCACCTCTCCCGCGACACGCTCGGCGCGATCCGCGCGGCCGGGTTCGACACCGCAGACCTGCGTGAGGAGCGGTTCCCGTTCCTGCCGTTCCCGGTCTCGAAGAGCCCGCACCTCGTCGGCACCGCGCGCAAGCCCGCGTAGGCTCGAGGGCAGGAACACCCGCTCAGGGAGGCCCGCATGGCCCGCCGCCGACGCCGCCTGTTCGCCCGCTGGTACCCCGGATTCGCCGCCGCCCTCGAGACGCGCGGCCTGGGGGAGCGGCGCGGGCGCCTCCTGGCCGGACTCTCCGGACGCGTCCTGGAGGTCGGCTGCGGCCACGGCGTCAACTTCCCCCACTACCCCGATGCGGTCACCGAACTGGTCGCGGTCGAGCCCGAGACGCACCTGCGCGACCTCGCCCGCGCCGCAGCCGCGGGCCGGAACGTCACGGTCCTCGACGGCCAGGCCGAGGCCCTGCCCGTCGAAAGCGGTTCGTTCGACGCGGTCGTCACGACGCTCGTCCTGTGCTCGGTCGAGGACCAGGACCGGGCGCTCGCGGAGATCCACAGGGTGCTCAAGCCGGGCGGTGCACTGGTGTGCCTGGAGCACGTGGCCTCGGCGAACCGCATGATCCATGCGGGAGAGCGCGTGTTCGACGCCGTGTTCTGGTCGCACGCGTTCGGCGGCTGCCGCACCGGCCGCGACACAGGTGCGGCGATGCGCCGCGCGGGGTTCGACACGGCGGGCCTTGCCGGGCGGCGGTACCCGGACCTGCCGTTCCCGCTCTCGGTGAGCCCGCATCTCATCGGCTCCGCCCGCAAGCCTGCGAACTAGTACTTTCGGCCAGGAATACTGACCGAAAGCACTATTTACAGAGTGTCATAAATTCTCATGTTGTGGTATGATGTGTCCTGTTCAGGATTGTTTTAGTGTGACACGAGATGCATTGGGACCTGTGTAACCGGTCCGTGCCCACGTGATGCCCGGCGACCCTGCGGCGCCGCTTGCGCGCGGTCACCTGTTGCGAGTTCGGCGTCCCACTTGCCCATCGGCGGCCGAAGGCCGCGAGGACCGCCGCAGACCGCTCATGATTGACATGATCATGCGAAAGATCATATTCGTGGCATTCGCAGTGTTCGCACTGATGTTTGCCGGTACGTCAACCGCGTGGGCCGGGAGCCCACACTTCGTCAAGGTCTCCTACACGGTCTCGGACAACACCCTGACCGTCGAGGGCAAGGAGGCCGGTCTCGGCAATGAGACGCAGGTGCACATCGAGGTCAATGCGACCGCCGAGTGCATCAACCCGGGTGGACACCACCCGAAGGCCGTGAACAAGGCGAGCTTCACCGCTGAAGGCGACTTCCCCGTCCAGAACGGACGGGCGGACTTCTCGCTGACGCTCACTGCCACGTTCCAGCCGGACTGCTCACCGCCCATGACCGTCAAGTTCACCAGCATCACCGTTGAGGACGACGAACACAACGTCTTCAAGCGACTGTTGTGACGTTTGTCGATCGTGCGACTTCGGCCTTGCGCCGGGGTCGCATAACTCTGCCGCGTAACGCTGCCCGAATCCGGTTGCGGCCCTTGCCGGGTCCGCTTACCCTGCACCGCATGGACCTGCCCCGAAACCTGCTGAACGTGGTCGACGTCGAAGCGACCTGCTGGCAGGGCCAGCCGCCGCCAGGTATGAGCAGCGAGATCATCGAGATCGGCCTCACCGTCGTCGACCTCGACCGGCGCGAACGCCTCGGGAAGCACCGCATCCTGGTGCGCCCCAGGCGGTCCACCGTGAGCGGATTCTGCACCGAGCTCACCGGCCTCACCCAGGCGGAGGTCGACACCGGCGTCGGGTTCGCTGAGGCCTGCCGCCTCCTCACCGCCGAGCACCGGTCCGATTCGCGGCCCTGGGCGAGCTGGGGCGACTACGACCGCAACCAGTTCGACCGCCAGTGCCGGGCCACGGGCACCCGCTACCCGTTCGGTTCGCGCCACACCAACGCCAAGCTCCGCTTCACCGAAGCGCGGGGTCTGCGCCGCAGGCCCGGCATGGCGACGGCGCTCGAGATCGCGGGTCTGCCGCTCGCGGGCCGCCACCACAGCGGCGCCGACGACGCCTGGAACATCGCGGCCCTCGTCCTCGACCTGGCCGGGACCGGGGACTGGCCCGACGCCCGCTTATGCGATGCGGCCGTAGGCCTGCAGCGTCGACAGGGTCGCGCGGGTCAGGAAGCCGCCCCACTCGTGGGCGACGGCGGGCGTCCACATCGTGAAGTTCGGCGCCCAGCCGCCTTCGGGCCCCTGTGCTTCGACGAGGTGGTCGAGGTGGCGGCCGATCTCGTCGTCGCTGAACAGGCTGCGGGCCCACGAGTCCGGAGCCGGCGCGAGGTCGAGCGGGGAGTGCGTGTGCCCGGGTTCGCTGGGGTCGAGGGCGGCGGTGGCGCGGAGCGCGGGGCCGAGCCGCGCGAACTCGCTGCGGGCTCGTTCGCGGTCGGGGACGCGTTCGAGGAAGCGGATCACGCACATCGCGTCGTAGGCGCCGACCTCGTCGAGCCCGGCGATCGCCCGCCAGCAGAACTCGGTGGCCGCCTCGATCCAGGGGTGTTTGACGTTGCGGGCGTGGAGGAGCCCGCAGATCGGCGCGGTCGGGTTCAGTGCCGCCGGGGGCTCGTCGCCCTGCGGCTGCCACCAGGGGCCGCGTTCGTCGTCGCGGACACTCGGCAGGACCCACGGCACGCCGCCGTCCGCAGTGGAGTTCACTTCGAGCCAGGCGCAGGCGGCCAGCACGATCGCCTCGTCGAACGCCCCGACCTCGTCGAGGGCCCACAGCGCGACCTCGGCGCCCTGCGGCTGGCTGCCCGATCCGCGCAGGTCCGGCTCGATCGCGTGGCCGAAGCCGCCGTCGGGGTTCTGGTAGGCGCGCACGGCGTGCACGACCGGTCCGGCGGGGCCGCCGTGGAAGCGGTTGGCGAAGCGGGCCCGGTCGATGAGGCGGGCGTTGCGGTCGAGATACCGCTCCGCGGCGGCGAACGCGTCCTTGCTGAGCGTCTTCATCGGTGCCCCTTTCAACAGTGCCCCTTCTGGCGACGGCGGTGCGCACGACCGTACCGGCCGGGTACGACATTCATCCCAGTGCGCGCTCGAAGGCCGCGTAGACCTCGTCGTTGAACAGGACGAAGCGGATGTCGCCCACGTCCGTCGCGGCTTCTTGCACGGCGGCGACGGCGATTTCGGCGGCCGATGCGGCCGGCCAGCCGTATACCCCGGCCGAGACCGCCGGAAACGCGACCGAGTCGGCGCCGAGCCGGTCGGCGACGGCGAGGGACTCCCGGTAGCAGGAGGCGAGGAGTCCGCTGCGGTCCTCGGTGGGGGAGTAGACGGGGCCGACGGTGTGGATGACCCAGTGCGCGTCGAGCCGCCCGGCGGTGGTGGCGACGGCCTGCCCGGTCGGCAGGCCCTTCCCGTAGTGGGAGCGGCGCAGGTCCTGGCATTCGGCGAGAATCGCGGGCCCGCCCGCGCGGTGGATCGCGCCGTCGACGCCGCCGCCGCCCAGGAGCGAGGAGTTCGCGGCGTTGACGATCGCGTCCACATGCTGCTTCGTGATGTCGCCTTTGAGGATCTGGATGCCCATGCCCTCATGCAAGCACGTCCGGGCGGGAGCGGCGCGGGGCCCGCCGTTTCGGCGCCTGGCGGCGGGAGCGGCAGTAACGTTCGAGCTCAGGGGCTTGTTACGAACTCGTGATGCGCGCATGCCCCCACGACGCGTTGACAATGCAACAAGAAACCATGTATAACCAAATAAATCCAAATGAAACTGGGGTGAAACCACATGTTCGCGGAAGAGCGCCAGCAGCGCATCGCCGAACGCGCGCGCACCGAAGGCCGCGTGGACGTCGCGGCCCTGGCGGCCGACTTCGAGGTCACCACCGAGACCATCCGGCGCGACCTCACCGCCCTGGAGCGCCAGGGCGTCGTCAAGAAAGTCCACGGCGGCGCGATCCCCCTGGAGCGCATGGGCTTCGAACCCACCGTCGCCGCCCGCGACACCGTCCAGACCGCCGCGAAGGAGCGCATCGCCGCCGCCGCCCTCGCCGAGGTCCCCGACGAAGGCGCGATCCTCCTCGACGCGGGCACCACCACCGCCCGCATCGCCCAGGCCCTCCCGGCCCGCGAGCTCACCGTCGTCACCAACGACGTCCTCATCGCCTCCCTCCTCGCCGCCAAACCGCTCCTCACCGTCCTCATCGTCGGCGGCAAAGTGCGCGGCCGCACCATGGCCGCCGTCGACGACTGGGCACTGCGCGCCCTCGCCGAGACCTACGTCGACGTCGCTTTCATGGGCGCCAACGGCATCAGCGTCGAACGCGGACTCACCACCCCCGACACCGGCGAGGCCGCCGTCAAACGCGCCATGATCAATGCCGCCCGCAAGACCGTCGTCGTCGCCGACCACACCAAGGCCGGGAACGACTGCCTCGCCCGCTTCGGGACCCTCGACCAGGTCGACGTCCTCGTCACCGACACCGGCCTCGACGACGGCCTCACCGCCGACTTCGAAGCCGCCGACCTGAAAGTGGTGCGCGCATGATCGTCACCGTCACCGCCAACCCGAGCCTCGACCGGACCATCGCGATCGAGCGCCTGCGCCGCGGCGAGGTCCTGCGCGCCACCGGCGCCCGCGTCGACCCCGGCGGCAAGGGCGTCAACGTCTCCCGTGCGCTCGTCGCCAACGGCCACCGCACCCGCGCCGTCGTCACCACCGGCGGGTACGCCGGGAACGAACTGCTCGACCTCCTCGCCGAAGCCGGCGTCCCGGTCCTCGAAGTGCCCGTCTCCCAAGGCGTCCGCTCCAACCTCACCGTCGCCGAGACGGACGGTACCGTCACCAAGCTCAACGAGGCCGGGCCGACGCTCCGCCCCGAAGAGGTCGAAGAGCTCCTCACCGCCGCCATCACGCTCACCCTCGACCGGCCCGCCTCGTGGATCGCCGGATGCGGGAGCCTCCCGCCCGGCGTCGGCCCCGACTTCTACGCCGTCCTCGTCGCCCGCGCCCGCGCGGCCGGGGCCTCCACGGTCGTCGACTCCTCCGGGCCCGCCTTCGAAGCGTGCCTCGCCGCCCGCCCCGACCTCGTCAAACCCAACCTCGACGAACTCGCCGAAGCCGCCCGCAGCAGCATCGCGACGATCGGCGACGCCGTCCGCGCCGCACAGCGGCTCCGCGAAGCCGGAGCCGGAGCCGTCCTCGCCTCGCTCGGCGCCGACGGCGCGGTCCTCGTCGCCGCCGAAGGCGTCTGGCACGCCCGGGCGCCGCTCGCCGGGCCCGTCGCCAGCACCGTCGGCGCGGGCGACGCCGCCCTCGCGGGCTTCCTCGCCGCGGGCGGGCACGGCCCCGAGGCGCTGGCCGCCGCCGTCGCGTGGGGCACCGCCGCAGTGTCGCTGCCCGGCTCGGTCATGCCCGGCCCGAAGGACATCGACCTCGGCGCCGTCGAGATCACCGCGACCCCGGACGCCGACCGGGTCCTGAGCTAAGGAGAACCAGCAATGTCCGATCTCATCACCGCCGATCTGATCGACCTCGACCTCACCGGGGCCGACCGACACGAGGCCACCGCGAAGCTCGCGGGCCTCCTCGCCGCCGCCGGGCGCGTCACCGACACTGACGGTTTCCTCGCCGACGTGCGCGCCCGCGAAGAGCAGATGCCCACCGGCATCGAAGGCGGCATCGGCATCCCGCACGCCCGCAGCGCGCACGTCACCGCCCCCAGCCTCGCCTTCGGGCGCGCGAACGCGGGTATCGACTTCGGGTCCGAGGACGGGCCCGCCGACCTCGTGTTCCTCATCGCCGCACCGGAAGGCGGCGGCTCGGAGCACATGACCATCCTCGCGTCCCTGGCGCGCAAGCTCATCCACGCCGATTTCAAGACCGCCCTGCGCGAGGCCCCCGACGCCGAAGCAGTGGCAGCCCTCATCAAGCAGAACCTGCCCCGGTTAAAACCAGCCCAGTGAACCAGCCCAGTGAAGAAGGTGCACGAACAATGAAGCTCGTAGCCGTAACCTCCTGCCCCACCGGCATCGCCCACACGTACATGGCCGCCGAAGCCCTCGAACAGGCCGCGATCGCGGCCGGGCACGAGATCCACGTCGAGACCCAGGGCGCCGCGGGCGCCGAGGCGCTCGACCCCGCCGTCATCGCCGCAGCCGACGCGGTCATCTTCGCCGCCGATGTGGACGTGCGCGAGAAGGACCGTTTCGCGGGGAAGCCGATCGTCTCCGCGGGCGTCAAGCGCGGCATCAACCACGCCGCCGAGATGGTCGAAGAGGCCGTCGAGAAAGCGAAGGCCGCGCCTGTCTCCGCGGCGGCAGCGGCGGTGCCCGCCGCCCCGGCCGGACCCAAGCTCGGCCCCGGCGCGAAGCTGCGCCTGTGGCTCATGACCGGCGTGTCCTACATGCTGCCGTTCGTCGCCGCGGGCGGTATCCTCATCGCCCTCGCGTTCCTCATCGGCGGAGCCGAGATCGCCAACGTCGTCAACGGCGGCACCTTCGAAGGCGTCACCTACGAGGCCATCACCGACCCGACCCTGATCCTCAACGAGGCCGGGATCGCGGGCCTCATGTTCTACATCGGCGGGCTCGCGTTCTCGATGCTCGTGCCGATCCTCGCCGGGTTCATCGCCTTCGGCATGGCCGACCGCATGGGCATCGCGCCCGGCGTCGTCGGCGGCATCATCGCCGTCGCTGTCGGCGCCGGCTTCCTCGGCGGCCTCGCCGCGGGCCTCCTCGCGGGCGCGGTCGTCATGGCGCTCAAGCTCATCAAGGCCAACCAAGCATTCCAGGGCATCATGCGGATCGTCGTGATCCCGCTCGTGAGCGTCTTCGCAGTCGGCTTCGTCATGCTCGTCGTCGTCGGCAAGCCCATCGCCGAAGCCCAGGCCTGGCTCACCGACTGGCTCGCCGGGCTCTCCGGCGTCAACGCGATCCTGCTCGGCCTGCTGCTCGGCGCGATGATGGGCTTCGACCTCGGCGGACCCGTCAACAAGGTCGCCTACCTGTTCGGCGTCGGCGCCCTCGCCAGCGGCGACTACACCGTCATGGCCGCCGTGATGGCCGCGGGCATGGTCCCGCCGCTGGGCCTCGCCCTCGCCACCGTGGTGCGCGGCAGGCTGTTCACGCAGGCCGAACGCCAGTCCGGCAAGGCCGCGTGGCTCCTCGGCGCCTCCTTCATCACCGAAGGCGCGATCCCGTTCGCCGCCGCCGACCCGCTGCGCGTCATCCCGTCCACCGTGGTCGGCGGGGCCGTCGCCGGTGCGGTCTCGATGGCCTTCGAGGCCACGCTCCGCGCCCCGCACGGCGGCATCTGGGTGCTCCCGCTCATCGGCAACCCGGCCGGGTTCATCGTCGCGCTCCTCGCCGGTACCGCCGCGACCTGCGTGTGCGCCATCGCCCTCAAGACCGTCTGGCAGTCCAAGGCCGTCGCCGACGACGCCGCCATGCCCGTCATCTGATCGAGGAAGGAACCGAGAATGTACGAACGCCGCGTCACCATCGCCTCCACTGTGGGCCTCCACGCCCGCCCGGCCAAGCTGTTCGCGAAGCTCGCCGCCGAGCAGCCCGCGAAGGTCGCCATCGCCAAGGAAGGGCAGGAGCCGGTCGACGCCCGCTCGCTCCTCATGCTCCTCACCCTGGACGCCAAGGGCGGCGACGAGGTCGTCCTCACCGCCGAAGGCGACGGCGCGGAGGCCTCGCTCGACGCGCTCGCCGCCGAACTCGAGACCAACCGCGACGCACCGTAAGGAACCGCTGTGACCGCTGAGATGACCGGCATCGGCGTCAGCCCGGGCGCCGCGCACGCACCCGTCGCCCGCCTCGCGCCCGTGCCCGCGCCGCCCGCCGACACCGGACCCGAGCCCGACCCGGCCGCCGCGCTCGCCCGGGCCCGGACCGCCCTCGAAGCGGTCGCGGCCGACCTCGATGAACGCGCCGAGGCCGCCACCGGGACCACCGCCGACATCCTCGACGCCCAGTCGATGATGCCCCGCGACCCCGCCCTCGCCGACCAGGTCGAGAAGGCGCTCGCGAACGGCCGGTCCACATTGCATGCGGTCATCGACGCGTACGGGTTCTTCCGGTCGGCGCTCGAAGCCGCCGGGGGCTACCTGGCCGAGCGCGCCGCCGACCTCGACGACCTCCGCGACCGGACGGTGGCGGTCCTGATGGGCGTACCGATGCCCGGCCTGCCCGACCCCGGCCACCCGTTCGTCCTGGTGGCCAAGGACCTCGCGCCCGCCGACACCGCCGCGCTCGACCCGGCCGTCGTGGTCGCGATCGTCACCGAGCAGGGCGGGCCGACCAGCCACACGGCGATCCTCGCGAAGTCCATGGGGATACCGGCGGTCGTCGCCTGCCCGGCCGCCGCCGCGCTCCACGACGGCACCGAGGTTCTGGTCGACGGCGGCACGGGCCTCATCGTGCCCGAACCCGAACCCGCCCTGGTGCAGCGCGTGCTCGACGCCGAGGCGCAGCGCACGGCCGCGCTGGCGGCCAGCCGCGGCCCCGGCCGGACCGCCGACGGGCACGCCGTGCAGCTCCTGGTGAACCTCGGCTCGCAGGCGGACCTCGCGGCGGCCGCCGCGGTCGACAGCGAGGGCGTGGGCCTGTTCCGCACCGAGTTCCTGTTCCTCGACCGCGAGACCGCGCCCACTGTGGATGAGCAGGTCGAGGCGTACGGGCAGGTGTTCGCGGCGTTCTCCGGCCGGAAGGTCGTGGTGCGCACCCTCGACGCGGGGGCCGACAAGCCGCTCGCGTTCGTCGACCACGGCGAGGAGCCGAACCCGGCGCTCGGCGTGCGCGGCATCCGCTTGGCCCGCACCGAGACCGGTGGGTCTCTTCTAGACGATCAGCTCACCGCGATCGCCGCCGCAGCCGCCAGGCACGCGGCCGACGTGTGGGTCATGGCCCCGATGGTCGCGACCCCGGGCGAGGCCGCCGCGTTCGCGCACCGGTGCCGCGCGCACGGGCTTCCCACGGCGGGCACCATGATCGAGGTCCCGGCGGCGGCGCTGCGCGCCTCTCGGGTCCTCGAAGGCTGCGACTTCGCGAGCCTGGGCACCAACGACCTCGGTCAGTACACCCTCGCCGCCGACCGCATGAACGGCACGCTCGCCGAACTGCTCGACCCGTGGCAGCCCGCGCTCCTCGACCTGGTGAGCCTCGCCGCTGAAGCCGGGCGCGAAGCCGAGAAGCCCGTGGGGGTGTGCGGCGAGGCCGCGAGCGACCCGCTGCTGGCGTGCGTCCTCGTCGGGCTCGGCGTCACCAGCCTGTCCATGGCGCCCGGCGCCGTCGCGGCCGTGCGTGCCGAACTGTCCACGCGTACGCTCGCCGACTGCGCGGGCATGGCCGCCGAAGCGCTCCACGCCAACGACGCCGCCGAGGCCCGCCGGGCGGTCGCTGGCTACTGAACGGCAGGTAGCGCGTGACATGTGACGCGCTACTGCCGTACTGCCCGGTTTTCAGCCGCCGACAGCAAATACGTGACATGTGATGTATTACTGCCGATGGGAAGGAACCGAACCGCTCCGAACGGCGCGCCTTCGTAAGGCTCGCCGGTTCGGTTGATTTCGGACCCTTCATCTAACCCATTTACAAAGGCGGCATTCGCGCCGTACCATGCAACCATGAAGTCCACCTCGCGCGACATCCGCCTCCGCAACTGCTTCGCAGTGCTGCGGCACCTGATCGCGGACGCCCCCACCTCCCGCCAGATCCTCGCCCGCGAGACCGACCTCAGCGTCGCCACCGTCTCCAACCTGGTGACCGACCTGATCGAACTCGGCGTCGTCGTCGAAGTGGGCCGCGAGGACTCCGGCGGCGGCAGGCCCCGCGCCCTGCTCGCGCCCAACGCCGGCGGCGGCGTCATGATCGGCGTCGACGTTGCCGAGACCTACGTCTACCTCGAGGTCTACGACCTCACCCTCGCCGTCGTCGACCGCGTCGAAGAGCGCATGGAACCCAGCGAGAACGCCCCCGAACAGGTCATAGGCCACATCGTCTCCGCCATGGACCAGATCCGCGAACGCCTCGGCGACCGCGCCATCCTCGGCCTCGGCGTCAGCCTCCCCGGCCAGGTCGACGTCACCTGGGGCGTCTCCGGCTTCGCCCCCAACTGGAACTGGCACGACGTGCCCTTCCGCCAGCTCCTCGCCGACCGGCTCCAGCTCGACGTCCCCATCTACCTCGACAACCCCCTCAAGACCATAACCGTCGGCGAACTCTGGTTCGGCGAGGGCCGCGGCGTCGACCGCCTCGCCGTCCTCATCCTCGGCACCGGCGTCGGCGCGGGCCTGGCCTTCGGCGGCCAGCTCTACCGCGGCGCCACCAACTCCGCGGGGGAGTGGGGCCACACCACCATCAACCCCGCCGGACCCCAATGCCGCTGCGGCGCAAAAGGTTGCATCGAGGCCTACGTCGGCGCGCCCGCGATCCTCTGGCACTGGGGCCAGCTCGACGGCCGCGCCAACACCGGCTCGCAGACCGAGGCGATGGCCGCCCTCGCCGCCGCTTGGGAAGCGGGCGAGGCGACCGCCGTGCGCACCGTCGAGACCGTCGCCGAATACCTCGCCGCGGGCGTCGCGAACCTCCTCAACCTCTTCAACCCCGACCTCGTGGTCTTCGACGGCTGGGTCACCAGCGCCCTCGGCGACGCCCTCGTCCCCGAGTTCGAGCGCCGCCTCGCCGACCACGCCATGGAGGCGCCCCTCAAGGCCGCCCGCCTCAAGCGCAACGGCCAGGACCGCAACATGGTCGCCCTCGGTGCGGCCGCGCTGGCCCTCGAAGGGCACCTGAACCGCCTGAACACGGTCGGGTCCCGCACCCGCCGCTGACGCGGCCGCCCCGTCCAAGACCTCGCCGAAAGCCCCAGCCGCACCGTCCGGCTCGGGGCTCTTCGCGCTGTGCGCTGCGAAAACTCCAGCATCTCCCGGAGCGATCGCTCCCACCGTTTCGAGCGCAAATCGTTATCCGAGCCCTTACTCCAACCCATTGACAAAGTGAGTGGCGCTCGCAACACTGGGAGGCGAATTGACGGATGTCGAAACTCCGCTGCGGCGTCGATCAGACCCGGGGTCGCACGGGAGCCCTTCCGACCTCTCAACGTAGCGAGGAGCTAGTCATGGTTGCCTTCCAGCGCAACAACCCTTCCCAGCAAACGCTCGCCAAGCTGGCGATGAACCGCCGCCGGATGCTCGCGCTCGGCGGGCTCGCCGCCGGAACCGGCGCGCTCGCCGCCTGCGGCGGCAACACCGGCCGCGGCTCCAGCGAGGGCGTCAACCTCTCGCAGTGGTACCACCAGTACGGCGAGACCGGCACCCAGCAGGCCGCCGAGAAGTACGCCGCCGCGTACAAGGACGCCACCGTCGCCATCAACTGGATTCCCGGCGACTACGACACCGCGCTCTCCTCCGGCCTCCTGGCCGAGAAGGAAGGCGACTACCCCGACGTCTTCGAGGGCCACCTCAACCGGGCCATGGTCGAGAGCGGGCAGGTCGTGCCCCTCGACGACATCCTCGCCGACGTCCTCGACGACTACACGGCGGACGACTTGGCGCGCAACACGATCGACGGCAAGATCTACGGCGTCCGCATGATCGACGACCCGCAGTTCCTCTACTACCGGCCGTCCCTCCTGGAGGCGGAGGGCATCACGCCCCCGGCGACCTTCGAGGAGCTCACGGCCGCCGCCGCCGCGCTCACCACCGGCGACGTCAAGGGCCTGTTCCTCGGCAACGACGACTCGGCGACCAAGCTGTTCCAGCCCATCGTCTTCTCGGCCGGGGAGACCCTGCTGACCGACGCCAACGAGATCGGCTTCACCAAGGAGACCGTCCTCGCCGGGGCCGCCCAGGTCAAGGCGCTCCACGACTCCTCCTCGCTGCTCGTCGGCGCGCCGACCGAGGCGTGGGACCCGTCCTCGATCATCCAGGGCCTCTGCGCCATCCAGTGGTGCGGGCTGTGGGCGCTGCCCCAGATCATCGAGGCCCACGGCGACGACATCGCCGTGATCCCCTTCCCCGCCTTCGGCGGCGGCACCCCCACGGTCTTCAACGGCGGCTGGGACACGTTCGTCAACGCCAAGTCCGCGAACGTCGAGGAGGCGAAGGCGTTCGTCAAGTGGCTGTGGGTCGACCACGAGGAGTTCATCCTCGACTGGAACACCTCCTACGGCTTCCACATCCCGCCGCGCCTGTCGATGCGCGGCAGCGCCGAGAAGCTCACCTCCGGCCCCGCGGCCGAGGCCGTGCGGATCTCCGAGGAGTACGGCTGGGCCGAGAACCCGAACTGGACGCCCAAGATGGAGACCGCGGTCGACGACATGATGAACCACATCGTCCTCGAAGGGGCCGACCCCGACGCCGAGTTCGAGACCGCCGCCGCCACCATCCAGGGCGAGCTCGACTCGATCTTCGGCTAGAAGGGCCAGCATCGTGGCAGTCTCCGCAGCGACCGCCGCGGACGCGAAGGCGGGACCCGGGGAGCGCGCTCCCCGGGTCCGCCGAGGCGGACGCTGGCGGACCTCCCTCACCTTCTGGTGCTTCGTCGCGCCGTTCCTGATCGGGCTCCTGGTCTTCACGATCATCCCGGTCGCCTGGAGCGCCTACCTGTCGTTCTTCGACGCGACGAACACCGTCAGCCCCACGCCCGACGACTTCGTCGGGTTCGGCAACTACGCCGCCATGCTCACCGACCCGGCCTTCCAGGACAGCCTCGTCACCTTCACGGTGTTCGCGGCGTTCATCGTGCCGGTCACGTTCGCGTGCTCGCTCGGCCTGGCGCTCATGCTCAACCGGGTGCGCGTCATGCGCGCGTTCTTCCGCTCGGTGTTCTTCCTGCCCTTCGCCTGCTCCTATGTGGTCGCGGCCCTGGTGTGGAAGATGTCGATCTTCAACGGCGTGCGGTTCGGCCTGGCCAACACCGTCCTCGACCTCTTCGGGGTCGAGGAGGTCGCCTGGCTCTTCCGGCCCGACCCGCCGTGGTTCTGGCTCGTCATCGTCTCGCTGCGGCTGTGGATCCAGGTCGGCTTCTACATGATCCTGTTCATCGCCGCGCTCCAGCAGATTCCGCAGCACCTCTACGAGGCCGCCTATGTGGACGGTGCGAAGCCCGGGCCGCAGACGTTCTGGCACATCACGCTGCCGCAGCTGCGCGCCACGTCCGTCGCCGTCCTCATGCTCATCCTGATCGCCGCCTACCAGGCGTTCGACGAGTTCCTGCTCCTGGTGGGCACGATGCCCTCGGCCCGGCCGCCGCTGGTGTACCTGTACCAGACCTCGCTGGGCATGCAGCAGGAGCTGGGCACCGGCTCGGCGGGCGCGCTCATCCTGGCGCTCCTGATCGCGCTCGTGACCCTCCTGCAGGGCAAGTTCCTCGGCTTCGGCAACTCGGAAGATCGGTGAGCCATGACCATTGAGACCAAGCGCCCCGCGGGCCGCAAGCGGGGCTTCGGCTCCAGGGGCGGGGGCACGGTGAACTTCCTCGCGCTCAGCGTCCTGGCCGTGCTGTTCCTCATCCCGTTCTACCTGATCCTGCGCAACGCCCTGTCGACGGACGCCGAGATCACCGCGCCCGGCTGGATGTGGTTCCCCGTCGCGCCGGCCTGGGAGAACATCGAGAAGCTGTTCTCCGACCCGTCGGTGCCGATGGCCCGCGCGCTGCTGAACTCGGCGCTGGTGGCGACCCTGACGACGCTCGGCACGCTGTTCCTCTGCGCCACAGCCGGGTACGGGCTCGCCCGCATCCCCTACCGCCACGCGAACAAGGTGTTCTACGTCGTCCTGGCGACGCTGATGATCCCCGGCGCGATCACGTTCGTGCCGAGCTTCGTGATGGTCTCCAGCCTCGGCTGGATCTCGGACCTGCGGGGCCTGATCATCCCGACGCTCTTCAACGGGTTCGTGGCGTTCCTGTGCCGCCAGTACTTCCTGAGCTTCCCCCGGGAGCTGGAGGAGGCGGCCCGGGTCGACGGGCTCGGGTACTGGGGTTCGTTCTGGCGCATCGTGATCCCCAACTCCGGGAACTTCCTGGCCGCGATCGCCGTCATCACCTTCGTCGGCTCCTGGAACTCGTTCCTGTGGCCCTTGGTGATCGGGCGGTCGCCGGAGTCGTGGACGGTGCAGGTGGCGCTGTCGACGTTCCTGACGGCGCAGACCGTGAGCCTCTCGCAGCTGTTCCTCGCCGCGCTCGTCGCGATGCTGCCCTTGCTGTTCGTCTTCCTGTTCCTGCAGCGGTTCCTGGTGCAGGGAGTGGCGCAAACCGGACTAAAGGGCTGACGGCAAGGGTCGCCCTCGTTCCTAACACGACAATCGCAACTGCTAATGTGAGCTGCACTTCGGTCAGCGAGCCCAACCGGCTGCGGGTCCCGCCCGCAGCCGTGCGCTTCGACCGCGCCCGTCCCCTTTGTACAAGGAGTCATCCCCAGTGGAAGAACTGAAGATCCGGTCCCCGTTCGGCGTGTGGATCCTCACCCTCGTCAGCTTCGGCATCTACGGCCTGTTCTGGTACGCCAAGACCGCCACCCAGATCAAGGCCGTCAACCCGAACAACCCCGGAAACGTCAGCGGCTCCAGCCTCGTGGTGTGGATGCTGTTCGGCTTCATCACGCTGTACATCGTGCCGATCATCAACTGGTTCAAGCTGTGCGCCTCGATCAAGGCCGAGCAGCAGGCCGCCGGTCTGGCCCCGACCTTCAACACCGGCGTGGCCACCCTGCTGTGCTTCGTCGCCGGCACCAACCTCTGTTACATCCAGGCCCAGCAGAACCTCGTGGTAAACGCCGTCCAGGCGCGCCAGGGCGTCCCCGCCTAAGACGCCCTTCCTGACGTTGCACAACGCGGAGGCGAAGCCCCCGGCCGGAATCGGCCGGGGGCTTCGCGGTACGTGACGCGTGATATGCCACTGTGCCGCCGCAGCGGCACCCGCGCGCCCCGGGACCGGCTAACCTTGCCGCTGTGGATCTGACCGAATACGTGCCCGTCGTCCCCGACTTCCCCGAGCCGGGGGTCGGCTTCCGCGACATCACGCCCCTGCTCGCCGCCCCGGCCGCCTTCCGCGTCTCGGTCGACCGGCTCCTGGAGGCCTGCGCGGCCCACCCGTACGACGCGATCGCCGCGTTCGACGCCCGGGGCTTCCTCTGGGCCGCCCCGCTCGCCGACCGCACCGGCACCCCGCTCATCCCGATCCGCAAGGCCGGGAAGCTCCCGCGCGCCGCCGCCGTCGAGTCCTACCGCGGCGAGTACGCCGAAGTCCGCGTCGAGATGCACGCCGACGCCGTCCGCGCAGGCGACCGCGTCCTCCTCGTCGACGACGTCATCGCCACCGGCGAGTCCATGGCCGCAGGCGTGCGCCTCGTCGAAGGCCTCGGCGGCAGCGTCGCCGCCTGCGCCGCGCTCCTGGAGATCGCCTCCCTCTCCGGCCGCGACCGCCTCGACGGCTACCCGGTGGTCTCCCTCCTCGGCAAGCTCTAAGCCCGCCGACAACGACCAATGGCGCGTGACATGTCACATGTCACGCGCCATCGTCCTATACGGAAGGGCCGCTCAGCCCACGAGCTTCGCCAGGTTCGCCGGATCGGCCAGCGCCGAACCCATGCCGATGACCGACGCCCCGGCCCGCAGGTACCGGTCGATCTCGTCGGGCCCGACCCCGCCGGTCGCCACGAACTTCATCTCCGGGAACGGCCCGTGCATCGCCTTGAACCAGTCCGGGCCGAGCGTCGAGGCCGGGAAGACCTTCACCCACGTGCAGCCCAGGTCCCGCGCGAGACCGACCTCGCTGGCCGTCGCCACACCCGGCAGGTGCGGCAGCCCGGCCGCGTGCGAGGCCTCCAGCACCGCCGGGTTCAGGCCCGGCGCGATCGTGTAGGCCGCGCCCGCCGCGGCCGCCCGCTCCACATGGCCGGCCGAGACCACGGTGCCCGCGCCGACCGCGCGCCCGCCGGGGGCCGCCGCCTTCACCGCCGCGGCCAGCGCCTCCTCCTGGCCGGGCTTCCCGATCGGGACCTCGACCAGGTCGAAACCGGCCTCCCACACCCGCTCGGAGAGCTGCACGGTCTCCTCGGCGGGCAGGCCCCGCCAGATCGCCATGACGCGCTGCCCGGCGAAGAGATGGTCGAAGTACTCGCCTTGATCAAAGGTCACTGGTCCTCCAGGATGGCTCGGACGGTCTCGGCTGGCGGCGGGGGCGCGAGGTCCCCGACGGTCTGGAGGGCCCCGGCCGCGAGCCGGTGGCCCAGCCGCATCGACGCCTCCAGCGAGGCGCCCTGCAAGCGGCCGTAAAGGAACCCGGCGGCGAACGCGTCCCCCGCGCCGACCGGCTCGACCACCTCGACCGGCTCGGCGGGGGAGTACCGGCTCTCGCCGCCCTCGAACGCGGTGACGCCCTTCCCGCCGTCCTTGACGACGAGCACGCCCGCGCCCGGCAGGAGCGCGCGCACGTCCTCGGCGGTGCCCGCGCCCCACAGCGTCTGGGCCTCGTCGAGCCCGACGAACGCGATGTCGGCGGCGTCGGCCAGGCGCCTGAGCGCCGGCCCGGCCTCGCTCACCGGCCACAGCGCGGGCCGGTAGTTCACGTCGAAGCTCACCAGCGCGGGCGCGAGCGCGCGTTCCACGAGGAGTTCGTCGACGAGCGCGGCGCACGAGTCCGACAGGACCGGGGTGATGCCCGAGAGGTGCAGCAGGCGCGGCGCCGCGACGCCGTCGAGGTACCCCGGGCCCATGGCCGAGGCCGCTGAGCCGCGCCGGTAGTAGTGGACGCGGGTGCCTTCGGGCCCGGGGTCCTTGAAGTAGACGCCTGTGGGCCGGTCGGGGTCGGTGCGGACGTGGCGGCAGTCGACGCCCGCTTCGTCGAGGACGTCGCGGACGCGCTGGCCGAGCGGGTCGTCGCCGAGCCTGCCGCACCAGGCGGCGTCGGCGCCGAGCCGGGCGAGGGCGACGGCGACGTTGGATTCGGCTCCGGCGACGCCCATGTGGAGGTCGGCGGCGCCGCGGAGGGGTTCGGCGGCGGCGGGGGCGAGGACGATCATCGATTCGCCCAGGCACAGGACGTCCATGCGGCTCCGTTCGTGTCCGCGCGTGCGGGGTCGGTGAGAGGTGCCTTCAGCCTACCGATTGGAAAACGCATACCTCACCGGGGCGGGCGCCGCCCGCGCCGCGGGTCGCGTCCCGCGTCCGACGCCCTTGCCCGCGTAGACTGTGTGACACAGGCCTCTCACCTTGGAGCCGGACATGACCGACCTGCGTCTGGTGAAGCTCTTCGCGTGGACGATCGGGGTGCTCATCCTGTTGTGGATGCTCGCCGAGTGCCTCGGCGGAGCGGACAGGACCGACCCCGGCTACCAGGACCTCGACCGCGACACCCAGCAGTTCGCCGCCGACTGCGAGAACGCGTGGCAGGCCCTCGACCTGGCCGTCAACGCCGAGCCCGGCAGCGTGGACGGCGTGCTCGACCAGCTCGACGCGATCGGCACCGAGATCGAGGACCCCAACCTCAAGGCCCTCACGGCGGGCTTCGCGCTCCGGGCCCAGGAGCTCGTCGCCGACGCGCCCCCGGACGATCCTGGAGCCCTCGAGGACGCCCAGGCGGCGTTCCGAGAGGACGCCGCGCTCGATCTGGCGATGCGCTGCCCCCTGCGCTGAGCCCGTCCGCAACCTGGACACCGGTATTGACAGTGTTCGAAATTACCGCTAACTTCTACACGTTTCCACCTCCTTCCTGCCGAAGGAGGTCGAGTGGACCTCAATGTGGAGGGACGCGGCACGGCGCGCGAGCGTCCGGCCCGTCGCGGCCTCCGCGCGGACTTTGCTCTGGGGTTGACGGGGCGGGACCGCCCGAAGGCGCCCGGGCCGCGTGATCGCGGCCCAGGGCGGCTCAGATCGGTCCCGCCCCGTTCCCTTACCTCCGGCCGGGCGCGCCGATAGGCCGGTCCGCGTCAGCGCAAGCGTTCGTCTGCATGCGCACACCCCCGATCCGCCGGGTAACCCTCGAGCTGCGGTTTCACCGGTTCCCAGGCGTCGCCCCGGGACCGCGCGTTTGGGTTCGGGGCCGCGCTTGTGGCAAAATGGCACGTCTGCCGTTGACCCGTAGGAGCCTCGTTGCCACCCAGCGAATTGCACGCCACCTTCCTGCCCGACCACGCCTCCCCGGCCGACGGGCGGCTGCTCTTCTTCGGCGGCGAGCACCCGGGGGCCGCGGTGGCCGAGCTCGGGCTCCCGCCCGGGGACCTGGTGGACGCCGAGCTGTACCTCGAAGGCGAGCTCTACGAGGTCGAGGGCGTGGCCATGCCGGTGCGGCCGGTCCTTCCCGCGCTGACGCGGATCGCCTCCCGCCCGGACATCACCGAGTCGGTCGCGATCTGGGCGCGCATCGCGAACGCGGTCGACGACGACAAGTTCGACGACCTCGACCGCATCGCCGGGGAACTGCCTGCCGAAGGCCACGCCGTGCCGCACTCCGAAGGGCACGTGTGGACCGCGAAGGCCCTCGTCGGCGCGTTCGTCGAGTCCTTCACCGAGCTGCTGCGCTCCGACTCCGGGCTCAACCTGCGGCTCATCACCGCCCAGCACTCCGACCCCGGCGAGGTCCGCGTCAACGCCGACCTGCGCAAATACCAGTCCCACGGCATCGCCTGGCTCGAGGCCGCGGCCGAAGGCGGCGCGGGCGTCATCCTCGCCGACGACATGGGCCTGGGCAAGACCCTCCAGTCGATCGGGCTGCTGGTGCGCCGCGCCGGGAACGCCCCGCACCTCGTGGTCTGCCCGACCTCGCTGGTCGGCAACTGGCAGCGGGAGATCGCCCGCTTCGCGTCCCAGCTGAGCGTCCACCTCCACCACGGCCCGGCCCGCACGAAGGACCGCGCGCCGCTCACCGAGGCCGACGTCGTCGTCACCTCGTACTCGATCGCGTTGCGCGACATCAAGCTGCTGCGCCAGATCGCGTTCGACACCATCGTCATCGACGAGGCCCAGGCCATCAAGAACCACCGCTCCCGCACGGCCGGGGCCGTCCGCGACCTCACCGGCCGCGTCCGGGTCGCCCTCACCGGCACGCCCGTCGAGAACCACCTCTCCGAGCTGTGGTCGATCTCCGAGTTCGTCAACCCCGGCCTCCTCGGCGGCCAGACCGACTTCAAACGCCGCTTCGCCGACCCCATCGAGATCGGCCGCGACCCCGTCTCGGCCGCCACCCTGCGCGCCCGCATCGACCCGGTCGTGCTGCGCCGCATGAAAGAGGACGTCGCCGCCGACCTGCCGCCGAAGATCGAGGCGGTCGTCGCCTGCACCATGACCGACGAGCAGGCCGGGCTGTACAAGGAGGCCATCCGCGAGGCCTTCGACGAGGGCCTCGGGGACGGCATCACCCGCCGCGGCCGCGTCCTCAAGCTCCTGACCCGCCTCAAGCAGATCTGCAACCACCCCGCCCAGTACGTCGGGGTCGGCGACGGCGGGCTCGCCGAACGCTCCGGGAAGCTCGACCGGGTCACCGAGATGCTCGCCGAAGTCGTCGACGAAGGCGACAAGACCCTCATCTTCACCCAGTACCGGCAGATGGGGGAGCTCCTGTCCCGCCACCTCCACGCCGAACTCGGCGTCGCCGCGCCGTTCCTGCACGGCGGCCTCGACCAGCCCGCCCGCGACCGGCTCGTCGACGAGTTCCAGACCGGCGAGGGCCCCGCGATCCTCCTGGTGTCCCTCCGCGCGGGCGGCACCGGCCTCAACCTCACCGGCGCCTCCCACGTCGTCCACTACGACCGCTGGTGGAACCCGGCCGTCGAGGACCAGGCCACCGACCGGGCGCACCGCATCGGCCAGACCCGCACCGTGCACGTCCACAAGCTCGTCACCGCCGGGTCCCTCGAAGAACGCGTCGACGAGCTCCTGCAGCGCAAACGCGCCATCGCCGACGCCGTCGTCGGCAACGGCGAGGACTGGCTTGGCGACCTCGACGACTCCCAGCTGCGCAAGCTCATCGAACTCGACGACGCCGGAGGCCACCTGTGAGCGACCCGTACGGACGGACCTGGTGGGGCCGCAAATGGTGGCGCGCCCTCGAGACCATCGGCCTGAACTACCCCGACCAGCGCATCGTCAAGGGCCGCGCCCTCGCCGGGCACGGCGCCGTCACCGGCATGTCGATCGACCCGGGCGTCGTCTCGGGCCGCGTCGCCGACACCACCGGCACCTTCGACACCGAGATCCGCATCCCCGTCTACAACGCGTCCGCCTGGGCCGCCGGGATGACCGCGCTGTCCCTCTCGCCCTCGTGCGTGGCCGGACTGCTCGCCGGGCGGCTGCCCAAGCGGATCGACGACGTGCTCGCCGAGACCGGGATGCGCCTGCTGCCCAAGAAGTTCGTCACCGAGGACCACAACCGCATCACCGCCAGCTGCCCGTGCGCCGACGCCCGCGAGGTGTGCGCCCACATCATGGCGCTCGCCCTCGTCAGCGCCGCCAAGATGGACGACGACCCGTGGCTCGTCCTCCTCCTGCGCGGCGGCCCCACCCGCGACCTCGCCGGACGCCTGCGCGCGGCCCGGCTCGCCAGCATGGACGCCGCCCAGCCCGTCTAGGCCCGGAAACGCCGAAGCCGGTCCGCGAACGCGGACCGGCTTTCGACGTGGAGTCGCGGGGAGCGTCAGCTGCCAGCCAGCTTGAACCGCTCGGCGATCCAACTGTCGAGCTGAGGCAGGTCGGTACAGGACTCGATCACATCGCGCCGTTCAGCACTCACCGGGCCCTCGGCCTCGAGCATCATGAGGAGCGTCGCCCGGGCGTGCTTGAGCGCGCCCTTGTCGAGAAGCGTCTCGGTGTACTCGGAGTGGTACAGACGGGATTCGGTCTTCATGAGTGCCTCCAGCAATGTCGCGGGCTCCTTGGCCAGGGTCGTCAGCAGATACTTCGCATAATCGGCGGCTCTACCTGGCTCGATGGTACCGAGCCATTGGTCGAGTGTCGAGATGAACAGCGGGTTCGGGATGTCCTTGGGCTGCTTCCGCAGGACCGCGCACGCTACCGCCGCCGCGGCGCTCGGCGGCCTGTCGTCCGAGCCGAGCTCGGGGAAATCGGAGGGACCTGCCGTCAGGACCGCAGCGGTGCTGCCGGGGCCGATCTCGATACCGCGGCGGAACCGCCTCGCCAGCGAGTTGTTGCGGCACACCATGAGCAGCACGACCGGGAGGCGGTGATCCTCGAACGCGCGGGCCATATACCCCGGGAGACGGAAGTACTTGTCCTCGCTCCATTCGTTCTGCACCTCGCAGATGACGATCGCCTCGGACCCGTCGGCGAACTTGAGCTGGACGACCCCGTCGGCCCGGCGCTCAGTCGGCCCGGCGGAGCCGACCGCGCCCGAACGCGTCTCCGCGCTCACGCACCGGGCACCCTGCGGTCCTCCTGCGAGACCCAGCATCCAGGGCACCGAAGCAGGCTCGTCCTGGATCAGCTTCACGAGGATCTCGTGGAACTCTCCTGGCATTGATTCCTCTTTCCAGATCGGGGAAGTCACCCGAAAGAACGAGGAACGAACCGGACGGACACGGCACTGTCGGATAGCTGACAGTAAGCGCGGGAAGGGAACCGCGGAGCCAGCCGCAACCAGGCAGGAGTCAGGCCAAAGTCACCTGCATGCCGGAACCGTTGGGCGACACCGAGACCGCGAGCATGTCGGAAATACGCGGCAGCCCCTCCGCCTCCTCGCCCTTGTAGTCGCCCACCACCACAGCGGCCGCGCCCGCGGCCCTCGCCGACGCCAGACCCGCAGGCGCGTCCTCGAACACCACCGCGTCCACCGCGTCGAACCCGAGCGCCTTGGCCGCCAGCATGTACGGCTGCGGATGCGGCTTCCCCTTCGTCACATCGTCCGCCGCCACCAGGATCTTCGGCAGCGGAATCCCCACGGCCGCAAGCCGACGCACCGTCAGCGCCCGCGTCGCCGACGTCACCACCGCCCACCGGTCCCGGTCCAGGCCGCCCAGCAGCGCCGCCGCCCCCGGAATCTCGCTGATCCCGTCCGTCCGGTCGATCTCCTCCGCCTCGATCCGGTCGGTCTCCGCGACCACGTCCACACCGTGCGGCGCGAACTCCGCGACCACCTCGATCGTCGGACGTCCGTGCGCCACCGCCAGAATCGCCGAAGCCTCCAGGCCGTGCCGCTCCGCGAACCGCCCCCACGCCCGCTCCACCGACGCCGTCGAATCGACCAGCGTCCCGTCCATGTCGAACAGCAGCACCGAAGCCGTCAGCACCGAATCGCCCATGCGTACCCTCCTCGAGTCAATGGACCGTCACGCTACCAACGGAACATGACGGCCACGCTAACTCTCACGAAGGATTCGAACATCGCGCCGTGAGCCCGCCACCGCCCCGGATAACGGTTGCGCGAAACCGGTCCCTCACCTAGCGTCGACACCGTGCCCGAATTGATCCTCCCCACTGCGCGCCTCGGCCCCTCGTACGCCGAGGGCGTCCGCGAGTTCATCGCCGAAGGCCGCGGCGGGCCCTCAGACCGCTCCCTCCTCGGCGACCTCCTCCGCGAGACCGGCCACCCCGACGGCACCGACCAGTGGACCGAACGCGCCCTCGACTTCGAGCGCCGCCTCGCCACCGACCCGCCCGCCTGGTTCGTCCCCTCCACCACCTACTGGTGGGCCGAAGGCGACACCTACCTCGGCCGCATCAACCTCCGCCACCGCCTCAACCAGAACCTCAGCGAGATCGGCGGCCACATCGGCTACGACGTCCGGCCCACCGCCCGCAGGCGCGGCCACGCCACCGCCATGCTCGCCGCCGTCCTGCCCTACGCTGCCGCACTCGGCGTCGACAAGGCCCTCGTCACCTGCGACGCCGAGAACACCGGCTCCCGCAAGGCCATCGAAGCCAACGGCGGGGTACTCGAAGACCAGCGCGACGGGAAACTCCGGTACTGGGTGCCCACCGCGACATAGCAACGCAAGCTGACACAGGCTGGGGGACAAGGTGGGACTCAAACGCGTCGACTACGACCGCACACAGCACGCCGGATACGCCAAGGGCCGCAGGCTCCTCCCGTCGAGCCGCCGCACCTGGCTCCGGGCCTTCCGCGAACACGCCGGGAACCGCCGCATCGGCACGGTCCTCGACGTCGGCTCCGGGACCGGACGGTTCACGCCCGCGCTGGCCGACGAGTTCGGGGCCGATGTGATCGGCGTCGAGCCCTCGGCACGGATGCGGGAGGTCGCGCATGTCGAGTCCTCGCACCCGCTCGTCTCGTACGTGCCGGGCCACGCGGCGGACCTGCCGCTCGACGACGCGAGCGCCGACCTGGCGCTGATGTTCCTCGTCTGGCACCACGTTCCCGACCGGCCCGCTGCGGCACGGGAGCTGGCGCGGGTCCTCACGCCCGGGTCGCGGCTGCTCATGGCGACCACGCTCTCGGACCGGCTCAAGGACCTGCTGCTCTACCGGTACTTCCCGCGCACGCGCGACATCGACGCCGAGGTGTTCCCCTCTTCCGAGGAGACTGTCGAGGTGTTCGCCGGGGCCGGGTTCGCGTATGCCGGGCTCACCGAGGTCCACCACCGCTCCGCCGACAGCCTCGCCGAGTACGCGGGCCGGCAGCGGATGCGGGCCCTGTCGGTGTACGAGCACCTCACCGACGAGGAGTACCGGGACGGACTCGCTGCGCTTGAAGGCGACGCCGGCGCCGAGACCACGCCGCGCCCGGTGGAGTCCGAATGCGACCTCCTGGCCTTCACCCGCCGCTGAACGGCCGCAAGCGGTCTACGGCACAGGTAACGCGTGACATGTGACATGGCACAGTCGTCTCGACTGATACGGCCCTTCGGCTAATGCCGCATGACATGTGACATGCCACTGGCCGGATCGAGACCGGACCGGTCGGCCTTGCCTCAGTTCCCGTCGGGGCTCACGAGACCGGTGTTGTAGGCAAAGATGACCGCCTGCACCCGGTCGCGGGCGCCGATCTTCGCGAGGATGCGGCCCACGTGCGTCTTCACCGTGGACTCGGCCAGGTGGAACCGCTCGGCGATCTCGGTGTTGTTCCAACCCCGCCCGATCGCCGTCAGCACCTCCTTCTCCCGCTCCGTCAGCACCTCGAGCCGTTCGGCCGTCGCAGGGGCGCCGCCTTCGCCGTCGACGGGGAACTGGTCGGCGAACCGGTCGAGCAGCCGCCGCGTCAGCTTCGGCGCGACCACCGCGTCCCCGGCGGCCACCACGCGGATACCAGCGAGCAGCTCCTCCGGCTGCGCGTCCTTCACCAGGAACCCGCTCGCGCCCGCCCGCAGCGCCGCATACGCGTACTCGTCGAGGTCGAAGGTGGTCAGCACCAGCACCCGGCTGCGCCCGCCCGCCGCGATGATCCGCCGCGTCGCCTCGATCCCGTCGACGCCAGGCATGCGCACGTCCATGAGCACCACGTCAGGCCCCAGCTCGGTCGCCCGCCGCACCGCATCGGCCCCGTTGTCGGCCTCCCCGAGCACCACGAGATCCGACTGGCTCTCCACCAGCATCCGAAACCCCATGCGCTGCAAGGGATGATCGTCCACGATCAGCAACGTGGTCACCGGCGCTCCTCTCCGTCCCGGGGCAGCCACAAGGCGACCCGCCAGCCGCCGAGCGCTTCGGGTCCGGCGACCATCGTGCCGCCGAACGCCGCCGCCCGCTCCGACAAGCCTGCCAGACCACGGGCGGTACCGGCCTCGTCCACCCGGTTACCCGAGTTCTGCACGGTCACGAACAGCCCCGAATCCCGGTACTCCAGAGCGACCCTGGCGCGCTTGACACCCCGGGCGTGCTTGAACACGTTCGTCAGCGACTCCTGCACGGTCCGGTACACCGCCAGCTGCTGGTTCTCCGACAACGCCAGCGGCTCGCCAGTCACGGTCACCGTCACCGGCAGGCCCGCCTCCCGGACCCGCTCGATGAGCGCGTCCAGTTCGGCCAAACCGGGCTGCGGCGCCAACTCCAGGTCATCGCCCTCCTCGGCCTTCAGCACTGACAGCACCCGCCGCAGCTCGCCCAGCGCCTCCCTGCTCGTCCGCCCGATCGCCTCCAGGGCCTCCTTCGCCTTCTCCGGCGCGGCCGTCGCCGCGTACGCGCCGCCGTCGGCGAGCGCGTTGATCACCGCCAGGTTGTGCCCGATGATGTCGTGCATCTCCCGGGCGATCCGGTTGCGCTCCTCCGTCACCGCCTGCTGCGCCGCCTGGTCGCGCTCCGAATGCTGGAACTCCCGGCGCGTGCGCATCAGCATGCCGATCGCCACGATGAACCCGAAGTACATCGCCGTCGGCGCGAAGAACCCCAGGAAGCCCAGGACCGACAGGTCCTCGTTGACCAGCCAGTCGATCAGCGACGGCACCAGCGAGACCAGCCCCGCCCACCACAGCAGTTTGAGCGGGCGCCGCACTACCAGGTTGTAGAGCACGAACGTGAACGCCAGCCCCGCGGCCGCGTTCACGAACCCCGCGTTCTCGTCGCCCGTGTACCCCAGCGGGATCGTGACCGCCAGCGGCACGCACTGGCTCAGCAGCACCGCGAACGGGTACCGGCGCCGCCAGATCGTCGGCACCAAGAACATCGCCACCAGGACGAGCTGCAGCAGCGGACGCTCCGGCTCGAACTCGCCGATAGCGGCGGCCAGCGTCCCCGCGCAAGCGGGGAGTACGAACAGGAAGATAGGGAACAGATTCCACAGCAGCGGATGCCGGGAGTCGAACTCCAGCATCCGCTGCCACATCCCGCGTTTGCGGGGAACATTCACGGCTTCTGCCACGAACACATGCTCACACGTCGCGGCGCTTGAGCAGCACGCCCGCCAGCCCGTACGTGACGACGAGCCAGATGCCCATCCACAGCCAGGACTCGCCGACCGAGAGGTTCGCCCCCGCCGGGTCGACCATCAGGATCGTGTTGGGCACGTTGCCCGGCGCGTACGGCGTCACGTCGCTCACCCAGTTCCACGGCAGCAGCGTGGCCAGCTGCGGCAGGATCATGATCACGCCGATGTAGAACCCGATCGAACCGGCCGAGTTGCGCAGGATCGAACCGATGCCCAGCGCCAGCAGCGCCAGGTACACGATCATCGCCGCATACCCCAGGAGCGCCCGCAGCACGCCCTCGTCGCCGAGCGACACCCCGCCCAGGCCCGTGCCCGAGAAGAGCGCCTGCGTCAGGAAGAACGTCACGAACACCATGGCGCCGAACAGGACCGCGACCACGGCACCGTAGACGGCGGCCTTCGACCACAGCACCGAGAGGCGCTTCGGCGCGGCCGACATCGTCGAGCGGATCGACCCCGTCGAGTACTCGCCGGTCACCGTGAGGATGCCCAGCACCGCCACGAACACCGACGCGAGCGAGATGCCCGCCATCGAGAAGTCAACGGCCGCACCGGCACCGCCGACGGCCTGGTCCTCAGGCACGCTCGACGCGATCAGCGCGCCCAGTCCGGCGCTGAACACGACCGCGCACAGCAGCACGATCCAGGTCGAGCGCAGCGACCACAGCTTCGTCCACTCCGAACGGAGCAGGCCCGCCGCGGAGAGCTTGTACTGCGCCGGCGGCGTGTAGGCCGCTGGGCGGTCGGTCATCACAGCGGCGGTCATCGGTTCGCCCCTTCACTGGTCTGGCGGTACTCGACCGCGTCGGCGGTCAACTGCATGAACGCGTCCTCAAGGGACCCGCGGTCGGTGCGCAGCTCGTGCAGCACCAGGCCGTGCGCGGCCGCGGTCTGGCCGACGACGGCGGCCTCGGTCCCGGTCACTTCCAGGACCCCGCGCTCCGGGCTCGCCACGGTGATCCCGGGCCCGGCCAGGTGCTCGGCCAGCCGCGCCGCGTCGGGCGAGACCACCCGCACGCGCGACTGCCCGTTACCGGACACGAACGCGTCCACAGTGGTGTCGGCCAGGAGCCTGCCCTGCCCGATCACGACCAGGTGCTCGGCGGTCTGCGCCAGCTCGCTCATCAGGTGCGAGGACAGGAACACCGTCCGGCCCTCGGCCGCGAGGCCCTTGAGCAGCAGGCGGATCCACTTCACGCCGTCCGGGTCGAGGCCGTTGACCGGCTCGTCCAGGATCAGCACGGCCGGGTCCCCGAGGAGCGCCACGGCGATCCCCAGGCGCTGGCCCATGCCGAGGCTGAAGCCGCCGACGCGCTTGCCCGCGACCTCGTGGAGGCCGACGAGGTCGATGACCTCGGTGACGCGGCGCTTCGGGATGCCGTGGGTGCGGGCCAGGGCCAGGAGGTGCTTGTAGGCGCTGCGTCCGGCGTGGACGGACTTGGCTTCCAGGAGCGCGCCGACCTCGGTGAGCGGCGAGCGGAACTCGGAGTAGTGCTTCCCGTTGACCCGGGCGAGGCCGCTCGTCGGGGCGTCCAGGCCCACGATGGCGCGCATCGTGGTGGACTTCCCGGCGCCGTTGGGGCCGAGGAAGCCGGTGACGACGCCGGGTTTGACGGCGAACGTCAGATCGTCCACGGCGGTCTTCTTGCCGTAGCGCTTCGTCAAGTGCTCGATCTCGATCATGCCCAGAACGCTACGGCTCGCGAAGGGGCGCTTCATCGGTTTCAAGAGCGAACTTCAGGGACGTGAGTGGTACCCGAGTACTACGACTTTCGAGCCGGCGCCGGGGGTGCACCGCCGGGAATTTGGCGGATAACACGTCACGTGTCATATATTACCGATACGGAGAACCCCCGGAAATACCCTGACACACGGGTACGACAGTGATGTGCGGCAGAGCGCGGGCCTGGCCGATCGGGGGCGGTTCGCTATTTCGCTTCCGAGTAGCTGTCCACGGCCTTGGGCCGCAGCGGGATGCGCACGGGCATGTCGCCGAAGAGGGTCTTCGTGGCGGCGTCGGCGGCCTGTTCGATGACGGTGCCGACGGCCTCGGCGTGCTCGGCCGGGCAGTGGACCACGACCTCGTCGTGGAGGAAGAACACGAGCTCGCCGAGGTCGCGCTCGTGGAGTTCGCGCCGCAGCAGCGCGAGGAGGACCAGGGCCCACTCGGCGGCGGTGCCCTGCACGATGAAGTTCCGCGTGAAGCGCCCGCGGCCGGTCGCGGCCCGCGTGCCGTCCTCGGAGTTGAGGGTCTGCCACCAGCGTTCGCCCGGGGCCGGGACGGTCCTGCCGAGCCAGGTGCGGACCAGCCCGCCCTTCTCGCCGATGCGCGCCGCCGACTCGACCCGGTCGAACGCCGCCGGGAACCGGTCGCGCATGAGTTGGACGAGCTGCGCCGCATCGCCCGCGGTCCCGCCGTACATTGCGGAGATCAGCGCGATCTTGGCCTTCGACCGCTCGCCGCCCAGGCGCGGCGCCAACTCGGTGTACAGGTCGTCGGCGGCCGTCGCCGCGATCATCGCCTGGTCGCCGCTGATGGCCGCGAGGAGCCGCGGCTCGAGCTGCGCGGCATCGGCGGCGACGAGCTTCCAGCCCGGCTCGGCCCGGATCGCCTCCCGCACGGCGTGGGGGAGCTGCAGCGCGCCGCCGCCGTCAGTGCCCCAACGGCCGGTATCGGCCCCGCCCACCATGTACACGGGCCGGAACCGGCCCCGGTCGGCCAGCGCCGGATCGGCCGCGGCACCGGGCGCTCCCGGCGGCGAGACCCAGGTGTCGGCCCAGTTCCAGCCGAACGCCGTCCACACGCGGGCGTGCTCGCGGTAGACCTTGAGCGCCTCGACCGCCGGATGGTCGACCGACGACAGCTCCCATGAGTGCGTGTTCTTCACGTCGAGGCCGGCCGCGTGGAAGGCCGCCAGGACCTGCTTCGTCGAATCGGGGTTGAGCTGGTGCCCGAACGCGTCGACCACCTTGTCCGCCAGCGCCTGGAGTTTCCTGGGGCGCATGCCCTTCGTGGGGCGCGGCCCGAGCAGGTCGCGCAGGAGCCGGTCGTGCACGCCGCGGTCGAAGGGGACGCCGGCGCGGCCCATCTCGGCGGCCACGAGCGCCCCGGCGGACTCGGCCGCGAGCAGCGTGCCGAGGCCTGGAATGCCCGCCGCGGCGGTGCGGCGGCGCTGGTCGAGCCAGGTCGCCTGGAGCCGGATGAGGATCGCGGGGCCGTCGACCGGTTCGGGTTCGCGCTCGAAGAGCGTCCCCGCATCGGGGTCGGACTCGGTGGCGACGGCGGGCGGCTCGTGCCCTTCGACGCGGGAGAGGATGCGCTCGGCGAGCCGGAGGTCGCGGCACCGGTCGAGGCGGGCCCCGGCCGCCAGCAGCGGCGGGTAGTCGTGGGCGGTGTCGGCCAGGACCCACCGGGGCGCTTCCGGGCGGTCGGCCGCGAATCCGGCCCGGCCGGGCTCGTCTCGGATGGGGCCGGAGCGATCCGGTCCGGCCGCGCCGGACGGTGCCCGTTCGAACGCTGCCGGTTCGGGAGCGTCCGCGGAGGCTTCCGGGGCGGTGCCGCGCCACCCATCGGCCTCGATCGCGTTGACCGCCGCGGCCAGGTCGCGGTGGTAGGTGACGGCACCGCCAGGAAGGGGCATCGTCCACCCCTCCCCGCCGCGACCGTGCACGAGTGCGACCTCCATGCTCCAAGTGGACCATGCGCCACCGACATTCCGCCGCGATCCGTTTCGGCCGGGCCTGCCCGTCCCCGAGTCGGGTTCCGCTATGCGGACTCGCGGACCACCAGTTCCGTGGGGAGGATCGTCAGCGGCTCGACGTCACGGCCCTCCAAGAGCCGCAGCATGGTCCGGGCCATAGTGCGGCCGATCTCCGCGATGGGCTGCCGCACGGTCGTCAGCGGCGGATCGCAGTACGTCGCCAGCGCGATGTCGTCGAAGCCGACGACAGCCACGTCCCCGGGCACGCTCCGGCCCGCCTCCCGCAGCGCCTGCAGCGCGCCGTGCGCCATGAGGTCTGAGGCCACGAACACCGCGTCCAGGTCCGGCTCGTCCGCCAGGAGCTGCCGCATCGCGGCGTGCCCGGACTCGGCCGTGAAATCGCCGACCGCGACGATCGCGCGCCGGTCCGCGGCCGCGAGCGCCTGCCGGTACCCGTCCAGGCGCGCCCGCCCCGCCACCATGTCCTGCGGGCCCGCCACGGTCGCGATCCTCCTGCGGCCCTTGGCGAGCAGGAACTCCACCGCGGCCTTCACCCCGCCGACATGGTCGACGTCGATGCACGGCGCGGCCAGGTGCGGCAGCCCGTTGCACACCACCGGCACGCCGCGCCGCAGCATCAGCTCGGGCAGCAGGTCCGCGTCGTGCAGTGAAGCGAACATGACGCCGTCGACGTGCCCGCCCACCGCGTACCGCTCGGCCCGCGACCGCGCCTCCGCCGAACCGGTCGTCAGCAGCACCAGGAGCTTCCCTGCCGCGTCGAGCTCGGCGGCCACGCCGCGGATGACGCTCGGGAAGAACTGGTCGTCCGAGAAGACCCGGTTCGGCGACTCCGGCAGGATCAGCGCCACCGAATCGGTCCGGTGGGTCACCAGCGACCGGGCGGCGGCATGCGGCACGTACCCGAGCTCGGACGCCGCCGCCTCGACGGCAAGCCGCAGGTCCTCGGCGACCGTGGTCTGCCCGTTGACGACCCGCGAGACCGTCGCGCGCGACACGCCCGCCCGCTCGGCGACCTCCTCCAACGTCGGCCGACCCGTGCGGGGGGCCCGCACCGGCCCGCCGCCGGGCACCGTTTCCGCTCGCCGCATGCCTTCCGCCTCCGTACGTCTCAGCCTTTGACCGCGCCCTGCATGATCCCGCTGATCATGTACCTGCCCAAGAGCGCGAACACCGCCAGCAGAGGAAGCGTAGCCAGCATCGTCCCGGTCAGCACCAACGACTGGTCGGTGACGTACCCGCCGCTGAGCGTCGACAGCGCGACCTGCACGGTCTGCCGCTCCGGGCTGGAGAGCACGATCAGCGGCCAGAAGTAGTCGTTCCAGGAGGTCAGGAACGTGAGCACGCCGAGGACCACGGCCGCCGGACGCGCGGCGGGCATGACGATCTGCCAGAAGATCCGGAACGTCGAGGCGCCGTCCATCCTGGCCGATTCGATGAGCGACCCCGGCAGCGCGCCGCGCAGGTACTGGGTCATGAAGAACACCCCGAACGCGCTCACCAGGCCCGGCGCGATGACCGCCCACAGCGTGTCCGTCCACTCCAGCTCGATCATGAGCATGAACAGCGGGATCACGCCCAGCTGCACCGGGACCATCATCGTCGCGACCACCGCGAGGAGCAGCACCTTGGCGCCCTTGAACTCCAGCTTCGCGAACGCGAACCCGGCGAGCGTCGAGAAGAACACCACCGACGCGGTCACCGTGCCGCTCACGACCACCGAGTTCCACAGTGCCGTACCGAACGGCACCGTCGCGAAGACCCGCTCCACGTTCTCGACGAGGTTCGCGCCGGGCAGGACCGGCGGCGGGACCTGCGCGAGCGCCGAGTTGTCGCGGGAGGCGACGACGAAGCTGTAGTACAGGGGGAAGCCGGAGAAGAACAGCACCGCGGTGAGCGTGAGGTACACGAGCCGGCCGGGCTGCTCGCGCAGCGCCCGCAGCCGGGCCCGGGCCCGATGGGCCGGCCGGCCCGGCAAGGCACTGCGGCCGGCCCATCGGGAGTCGGCGGCGCCCCGGGCGGGCGCTGGCGGGGAGGCGAGGTCGGGGCGGGTCATGAGTCGCTCCTGATGCGGCGGATGAACAGGTAGTTGAGGAGGGCGACGAGGACGATGACGAGGAACATCGTCCACGCGACGGCGGAGGCATAGCCGAACTCGAAGCCGCGGTTGAAGCCGTGCTCGTACAGGTAGAGCGTGAGGGTCTGGAACTGGCGGGAGGCGCCGCCGGTGACGCCGTTGGGCCCGCCGCCGCCGAACAGCTGCGGTTCGGCGAAGATCTGCAGCCCGTAGATGGTCGAGACGATCACGGTGAACACGATGGTGGGACGGATCATCGGGACGGTGACGTGGAACAGCTGCTGCATGCGCGAGGCCCCGTCGAGGTGGGCGGCCTCGTAGACCTCGCGCGGGACGGCCTGCATCGCGGCGAGGTAGATCAGGGCGTTGTAGCCGGTCCACTTCCACGCCACCATGACCGCGATGGCGATATGTGACGTGGCACTGCCGGACTGCCAGTCGACGCGTCCGGCCCCGAGCGATTCGAGGACCCAGTTGACCAGGCCGAAGTCGCGGCCGAACAGCTGGCTGAAGATGACGGCGACGGCCACCACGGAGGCGACGTTCGGCAGGAGCATGCCCATGCGCCAGAACGTCTGCCCGCGCAGCCGCAGGGTCAGAAGGTGCGCGAGGAGGAGCGCGGCCAGCAGTTGCGGGACCGTGGCGAGCAGCAGGATCGAGAGCGTGTTGCCCAGGGCGTTCCAGAAGTACGGGTCGCTCAAGAGCGCCTGGTAGTTGCCCAGGCCGAGGAAGGCGTGCTCGTCCGAGAGCAGGCTCCACTCGTGTGCGGACACCCACGCGGTGTAGGCGAGCGGGAAGAGCCCGAACACGGCGAACAGCGCGAAGAACGGGGCGATGTACAGGTAGGGCGAGGCCTTGAGGTCGAGGCGGTAGCGCAGCTGCTGGAAGCGGCGGCCCCCGGTGGGGGAGGACCGCCCGGTCGGGGCGGCGGTGCGCTTGGCGGCGATGGTCATCAGGTCGCTTTCAGGTCTGGGGAGCGGGACCGGCGGGTACGGGAGGCGTGCCCGGCCGGTCCCGCTCCCTGGGGGCTAGAACGATTCGAGGTCGCCGAGGACCTGGCTCCAGGCCTCTTCGGGTGTCTGGCTGCCGTCCTCGATGCGGCCGAGGCCCTGGCCGATCGTCGCGAGCACGTCGCCCTGGAGCGGCCCCTGGTACTGCGGCTGGACCGCTTGGGCTGCGGCGGTGAAGATCTGGCCGACCGGGGCGTCGTTGAAGTACGTCTTCGTCATGCCCGTCAGCGCGGCGTCCTCGTACAGCTCCGGTGTGGACGGGAAGTTCCCGGTCGACTCGAACACCTTGAGCTGCTGCTCGGGCGCGGTGAGCCACTCGATGAACGCGTACGCCTCCTCGGGGTGGTCGCCCTGGGCGGGCAGCACGAGGTGCGAGCCGCCCATGTTCCCGGCGCCGCCGGGCACGGTCGCGATGTCCCAGAGCCCGGCCGAGTCGGGCGCGTTCGTCTCGATGTAGGAGGTCATCCACGCGGGGCAGATGATGGTCGCGAAGGTGCCCTCGTTGAACCCGGCGTTCCACTCGGGAGTCCAGGCCTGGAGCCGGTTGGACATGCCGGCCTCGATGGCCTCGACCGTGAGGTCCCAGGCCGCGCCGATGGCGGGGTTGGACTCGACGACGAGGTTGTCCTCGCGGTCGTAGACGCCCTCGTCGGCCTGTTCGACCATGGCGCGGAACATGTTCCCCGAGGACTCGAAGAAGTAGTCGCCACCAGTGGCCTCCGAGTACTGGCGGCCCACGGCCACATAGTCCTCCCAGGACCCGGCCCACAGCGCCGAGACCTCGTCGCGCTCGACCGGGAGCCCGGCCGCTTCGAACAGGTCGCGGCGGTAGCACATGGCCATGCCGCCGACGTCGGTGCCGAGGCCGATCAGGGACTCGCCGTCCTTGGCGAGGGCCTGCTGCCACTTCCAGTCCAGCCATTGGCCTTCGAGGTCGGCGGCGCCGAGGTCGAGGAGGTTGTGGAAGCGGTCGGGCTGGGCGGTGTACTGGGAGATGTAGCCGACCTCGACCGCTTCGATGTCGGCGGTGCCGGAGCCGGTGGCGAGGTGGGTGGTCAGGTTGGTGTGGTGGTCGGCGAACTCGGCGATGCGCTCCTCGAACTCGATCTCGGGGTGCAGTTTCGTGTACTCCTCGTAGAGGGGCCCGAAGCCGAAGTCGCCGAACAGGCCGACGCTGAGGGTGATCTTGCCGCCGTCGTCCCCGCCGCCGGAGCATGCGGCGGTCAGCGCGAGCGCCGCGGCGGCGGCCGCCGCCATGGCGGCGCGGATCGGTCTGGTGTTCATCGGTGGTTCTCCACTGTGTTCTCTGGGTGGTGAGGGATGATCTGCCGCCCCGCAACGGCTGCGGGGAACGGGTGGCCTGGCCGCCGCCGTCGCGGCCGGGCCGGTCTCGCACCGGGCTGAGAGCGCAATCGAGAGAGCGCTCTCTGGCCCGGACCGCGGGCCCCGGAGCGAAGCTGCTCGCCTCGGGGCCCTGCCCACTCGCGCCGCACAGCGCCTGTCGGCACTGATGCGTCACGTGTGACATGTGATGTGCCACTGCCCCGAACGGGTGACAGAAGGGCGTGGCGGTAAGGACTGGTAGTCGGCGCGGCCGCGCGGAAGGAGGGCACGGCCGCGCCGCCGGGATCAGTGTCTGAAGCGGAACTCCTGCACGGACACGAAGTCCTGCGACTGGCCCGACGTGAACGTGAGGAACACGTCGTGGGTGCCGGTCACCGAGGCGACGTTCCCCGGCACGTCCTGCCACGAGGTCCAGCCGCCGGTGTTCGCGATCGCGAACGACCCGATCGGGCTCGCCGTCGCCGAGTCGATCCGGACCTCCACGAGGCCGCTCACCCCGCCCCCGGCCCCCGAGGCGACCCGGGCGACGAAGTCCAGCGGGCTCGTCGACCCGAAGGCCACGTCGTCGTACCGGACCCAGTCGCCGTTGCCGAGCGGGCCGATCGACGAACCGCCCGCAGTAGCACCGGAAGTCGCATTGAACGACGACGCCGCGATCGTCGCGTACGCGTCACGCGTCCCGCCCGGGTCGCCCGTGGTCGGCGGATCGGTCGGCTCCCCGGTGCCGCCGCCCCCGGCGGTGAACACCCGCACGTAGTCGACGAGCATCGAATGCCCCGGCACCGTCGCCGCCGTCGGCGTCGCCTGCCCCGACACCCCGTCGGGGAACGCCCCGCCGATCGCCAGGTTCAGCAGCAGGAAGTACCCGGCGTGGTCGGTCATCTGCGCCCACGTGTCCGCAGGCAGGCTGCCTTCGTCGATCGTGTGGAACAGCGTCCCGTCGACGTACCAGCGCAGCTGGCCCGCCGCCCCCGACTCGTCCCACTCCATCCCGTACGTGTGGAAGCCGTTGTGGCACGACCCGCCGCAGTAGGTCTGCCCGGCGAGCCCGTTGAACTCGTTGCACGGCCCGCCCGGCGCCACGCCGCAGTGGAGCGTCCCGAACGTCCAGTCCAGACCGTTCACGTTCTCCATGAAGTCGATCTCGCCGATGCCCGGCCAGTTCCAGTGGTTGCCGCGGAACGGCGCCCCCATGGACCAGAACGCCGGCCAGTAGCCGAGCGCCGCATCGCCGTGGACCTGCGGCAGCTGCAGCCGCCCCTCGACCTTGAGCGTCCCGCCCGACGGCGGCTTGAAGTCGGCCCGGACGGTCTCGATCCGCGCCGAGGTCCACTGCCCGGCCGAGTCGCGCAGCGCGCTGATCTTCAGGTTCCCGCTGCCGTCCATGGAGACGTTCGCCGGGTTGTTCGTGTGGGCGGCGATCTCGCCGGTGCCCCAGTTCGCGGGCCCGCCGGGGTAGCCGTGCCCGAGGTCGTAGATCCAGTTCGAGGTCGAGGGCTGCGATCCGGCCGCGCCGTTGAACTCGTCGGACCAGACGAGGTCCCAGGTCTGCGCGGCCTCGGGGCCTTCCTGGGCGCTGGCGTTCGCGATGGTGAGGCCCGCTGCCGCGAGCACTGCCGCGCCCGCGGTGAGGGCGGCGGCGACGCGGGCGAGCCCGCGCCGGGTGAGTCGGGGTGGATGCTGTCGTTCGGAGGTCTGCACTCGTGCCATGACGGCTCCTTTGCCGAGGGTTCGAGAGATCGCTCTCTCGGATCTGATCTGGGTTCAGATCGATCATGAGAGAGCGCTCTCTCATTCGGTTCAGGTCTCATTCCTACCGAACGGATCGGTACATGTCAATGGGTCGTGGCCGAACCGTTATCGGCCGAACCGGGTATCGCCGCAGGTAAGCCCTTGCAGCCCATGGTTAACGGTCACCTCGGCCGGTGCCGTCGCTTCAGCGCGCGCCCTCGTCGCCCTCGGCCTGCGGCGGCTGCTGCTGGGCCTCCCGCGACCGCCGCTGCAGATCGCCCAGCCGCGCCTGGCGCTCCTGCCGCAGCCGCTCCAGGCGCCGCTGCCGGTCCCGCCGCTCCTCGGGCGACTCCGTGCCGCCGAGCATCCGCTTCTCGATCCACTCCACGTGCTCGGCGTGCGCCGCCGCGTTGATCGCCCGCACGTCCTGGTACGCGCCCCGCAGCGACTCCATCCGCTGCAGCGCGTCGTGGCACTGCGCCAGCAGGATCTCGATGTCGGCGTTCTCGGCCGCGTCGGCGTCCTCGCGGCGCGCCTCCAGCCACGCGATGCCCTCCCGCAGCTTCTCGCGGGCCTTGAGGTTGTGCATCGCCAGGTCCTCGACGATCTTGTCGGTCAGCTCGAGGAAACTCAGGTGAGGATCGGGGCGGTCGTCGGTGCCCATGGGGGCCGTCCTTCCACGAGGAGGTGCCTCTACCACCTCTACCATACGGGCGCGGCTACGATCATCCTTCACCGCGCGACCGATTCACCCCGATTAGCCGAGGCCCAGTGGAAACCATCGAGACCGTCGTCGACACCCTCACCCAGACCCAGGACGCCCCGCCCGTGTGGGTCATGCTCGCCTGCCTGGCCGCCGCGGCCGCCGCCGTCCTCTACGCGCCCGTGTGGCGCTGGGCCCGCGGCCTGGTCACGATCGCGCACGAAGGCGGGCACGCGCTCATGGCCGTCCTCATGCGCCGCCGCCTCACCGGCATCCGCCTCCACGCCGACACTTCGGGACTGACGTTCTCCCGCGGCAGGCCCACCGGGTTCGGCGCGGCCATGACCCTCTTCGCCGGGTACACCGCGCCCGCCGCCCTCGGGCTCGGCGCCGCCGCGCTCACCGGCGCCGGGCGCATCGTCCTGCTCCTGTGGATCACGCTGGGACTCCTGGCGGTCATGCTCGTGTTCATCCGCAACTGGTACGGCGCCCTGGCGCTGATCGTCGTCGGCGCGGGCGTGTTCGCCGCGACCTGGTACGGCAACGCGATCGTGCAGACCGTCGCGGCCTACGCGGGCGTGTGGCTGCTGCTGCTCGGGTCGGTGAAGCCGGTCCTGGAACTGGGCTCGCGGCGCCGCCGCAAGCGCGGCTCGGGCCAGTCGGACGCCGACCAGCTCGCCGGGATCACCGCCATGCCCGCCGGAGGCTGGATCTTCCTGTTCGCCCTCGCCACGATCGCCGCCGCCCTCTGGGGCACGTACATGCTGCTGCCCATTGACGAGTGGCTCCCCGAGTGGCTCCCCGCCGCCTAGCGGCTGGGGCCCTGTTCAGCGCAGGTGCCGCTTGGTCCTCGCGGTCGGCGCCACCGAGTACGGGTCCTCCGGCCACGGGTGTTTGGGGTAGCGGCCGCGCATCTCCTTGCGCACGTCCTGGTAGGGGCCTTCCCAGAACGACCTGAGGTCCGCCGTCACCGCGAGCGGCCGCCCGGCGGGGCTGAGCAGGTGGAGCAGGACCGGCACGCCCGCGATCCGCGGCGTGTCGACCGCGCCGAACATCTCCTGGAGCTTGACGGCCAGCACCGGCGCCTCGCCCGAGTAGTCGACGCGGGCCTCGCGGCCGGTGGGCACCGCGAGCGCTTCGGGCGCGGTCTCGTCGATGCCGGCCTGCCACGGCAGCAGGTTCCGCAGGGCCTGCCCGACCGGGATGCGCTCCACATCGGACCGGCGTGCGGCCCTGGACCACCACGGCTCCAGCCAGTCGGTGCTCCCGGTGAGCGCCGCGTCGGAGACGTCGGCCCACGGTTCGCCGACCGCCTTGCGGCAGAACGCCATGCGCTCACGCAGCCGTTTGGACTCCTCCGACCAGCGCAGCAGCCCGAGCCCTTCACGCCGCAGGCCCTCGGCGAGAGCGGCCGCGACGAGCCCGGGGTCGGCCTGCCGCAGCGGCTGCGACGACACCTCGATCGCGCCGAGCGAGCGGACGCGCCGCGCGGCCACGTCCCGGCGTTCGGTGTCCCACTCGACGCGTTCGCCGACGCTGTCGCCCACCAGCTCGCAGGCGAGCTCGCCGTCGATCGGGACGGCCGCGCGGATGAGCGCGGCGGCCCGCCCGGGGGAGCGGTCGGCGTCGGCGATGGCCAGCCACGGACTCCCGGCGAGCGGCGAGCCTTCGGCGGCGACCGCGCCGGTCCCCGCGACCGTTCGCCACTGGCCTGCCGCGGTCGGCCCGCCGGGACGGGTCGCTTCCGCTGCTTTGCCGGGAGCCGCGCCGCCCTGGCGTCGTGCGACGCGCTCGGGGAAGGCCAGGGCGATGACGGTGGCGGCGGCCTCGTCGTCGCTGACGGCGAAACCGCCCTGGCGGACGCGTGACGGATCGCCGTTCGCGCCGATGCCGGGCCGACCGGACTGCCCTGCGGCCGATCCGGTCCCGTCGGTTCCCGGCGCGCCTGCGACTGCATCGAGCGCTCGTTTGAGGCGTTTGACCTCGGCTTCCCACTGGCGGTCGCGGCTGGTGCGCAGTTGCCGCCATTGCGCGAGGAGGTCGTCGCCCTTCGCGCGGCGGTCGAGGTTGAGGAGGGCGGCCACTTCGGCGGCCTTCTCGGTGCCGACGCGGGCGGCGCCGTCGATGAGCGCGCGGGCGAGGCGCGGGTGGACGCCCATCCGCGCGAGGGCCCGGCCCCGCTCGGTGGCCATGCCGTCGGAGTCGATGGCGCCCAGGGAGACCAGCGTTGATTCGGCGGCTTCGACGGCTCCGGCGGGCGGCGGGCCCGGGAGGGCCAGGTCGGCGACGGTGGTGCCCCAGCAGGCGGCTTGGAGGCGGAACGCGGTGAGGTCGGAGGAGGCGATGTCCGGGGCGGGCTGGGCGGCGCGGCGGGCGTGCTCGGGTTCGCTCCAGCAGCGCCAGACCGCGCCGGGGCCTTCGCGTCCGGCGCGGCCCGCGCGCTGGTCCGCTGCGGCCCGGGAGGCGTAGGTGGTGGTCAGGCCGGGCAGGCCCCGGGCGTGGTCGATGAAGGGGCGGCGGGCGAGGCCCGCGTCGACCACGATCCGAACGCCGGGCACGGTGAGGCTCGACTCGGCGATGTCGGTGGCGAGGACGATCCTGCGGCGCGCCCCGATACGTATGGCACGGTCCTGTTCAGCCGACGAAACCGAACCGTGCAATTGATATATATCGACTCCGAGGTTTTGAGTTGGCAAGTGCGACAAGCGCTCAGCGACGCGACGAATCTCGGCGGCGCCGGGGAGGAAGACGAGCAGGTCGCCGTCGCCGGCGTCGAGGGCCCGTTCGACGGTGTGGGCGACGTGTGCCAGGAACCGCTGGTCGACGCGCAGGCCGTCGGGGGCGTTGACGCGTTCGCGCGGCGGGGCCCAGTGCATCGTGACGGGGTAGCGCATCGGTTCGGAGCTGACGGCGGGCGCGGGGGACCCGCCGGTGCCGAGCAGGCCGGTCCAGAGGCCGATGTCGGCGGTGGCGGAGGCGGCGACGAGGCCGAGCTCAGGGCGCAGCACCTGGCGGGTCTCGGCGAGGAACGCGCACGCGGTGTCGGTTTCGAGGTGGCGCTCATGGCATTCGTCGAGCACCACGAGGTCGACGCCCGGGAGCTCGGGGTCGGCGATGAGCCGGTTGAGAAGCACCCCGGTGGTCACGACCTCGACCCGGGTGGCGGCGGACCGGCGGGTCTCGCCCCGGATCTGGTACCCGACCCGTTCGCCGACCTTCTCGCCGAGGATCGCGGCCATCCGCGTTGCGGCGGCCCGGGTGGCGAGCCGTCGCGGCTCGGCTACGAGGACGCGCCGCTGTGGCATATCACGTGTCACACGTGACGCGGCATTCCAGCTTTCGGGATCGCCATTGGAGCCGCTAGGGGTACTGCCACCGGTGGAGCTGCTGAATCCGCTGTCGACAGAGATGAGGCCCGCGAGGGCGAGCGGCGCGAGCGTGGTCTTGCCGGTGCCGGGCGGCGCGGCGAGCACCGCGGTCCCGGTGCGCGCCACGGCCTCCAGGAGGGCGGGCAGGGCTTCGCGGATCGGCAGCTCGGGCAGCGCGGGCGGTTGCGGCATGCCGACCATTCTCGCCGAGACCCGTCGGGTGCGGCGAGCGGACGGAGTGAGCGCATGCACGCCGAGCCGCGCTGCCCAATGCGAACGGCGGTTCCCGGCAAATCGGACATTCGTGGGCCCCCGTTGTCAAGGGTGCCAGGCGGGTACGACAAAAGCGCTGAGGGCGGCGACCGTATCGCGGTCGCCGCCCTCATTCGCGTTGCGGCTCAGCCGGAGACGTTGCCGGCGGGGCAGATCGCGTCATTGGCCACGTACTCGAGGGTGATCGCCGTGTCGTAGCCGACCTCGGTGCCGCCGTTAGGGGTCTGGTACAGCACTTCACACGTGCTGTGCTCGTCGGATTCCGGCGAGGTCTCGGTCGCGGTGACGTCCGTGAACCCCTGCGCGGCGAGCTCGTCGAGGGCGTCGTTGACGTCCCAGCCGGAGAAGTCCTCGAGCTCGGTGAGCTGCGGACCTTCCTCGGCGGTCTGCTCGTCGGAGTTGTCCTCGTCGTTGTTGCCGTTGCCGTTGTCGTTCTCCGAGTTGTCCTCGTCTTCCTCGCCGCCGGAGTCGTCGCTGGTCTCCTCGGCGGCCTCGGTGTCCTCCTCGGTCGCCTCGGCCTGCGAGGTGGTTCCGGTGTTCTCGCCCGCGGTCGTGTCGTTCTCGTCGGCGGACTTGTCCCACGGCTTCAGCATGAACAGGACGACCAGCAGCACCGCGATGCCCGCCACGGTCACCAGGATCGGGCCGGTCGGGTTGCGCCGGGGCTCCTCGGCCTCGCGCGGGGGCGGCAGCGGGCGATCCGGCGCGCCGCCGGCCCGGTACTGGCCGGTCGCGGGCGAGCCGTACTCGTCGTGCTGCACCGGCTGCACCGAAGTGTGGGCGGCGGCGACGCCGGCGGCCATCGCGGGTGCCGCGCCCGGCGTCATGACCTGGGTGGACTGGAACGACTGCGGGGAGGACCCGTACGGATTCGGCGAGGGGGCGAGGATCGCCGTCGTGCCGCCGCCCATGCCGCCGGACTTGCAGACCTGGGCGAACTCGGCCGCCGAAGCGAAACGCTGCCGGGGGTCTTTCGCCAAGCAGCGCATGATGATCTGGGCGACCGGCTGCGGGACGTCGGGAGGGAGCGGCCCGGGCTGGCCGGTGAGGTGCCCGGCGATCGCGGCGGTCGGCTCGTTGCCCGCGAACGGGGGGCGCCCGGCGAGGCATTCGTAGCCGACGATGCCCAGCGAGTACAGGTCGGTGGCGCCGGTCAGCTGTGAGCCCTGGAGCTGCTCGGGCGAGGCGTAGGCGAGGGTGCCCATGACAGTGCCGGTCTCGGTCAGCCCGGCGCCGCCCTTGGCGGCGGCGATGCCGAAGTCGACGATCTTGACGCTGCCGTCGGTGCCGACGAGCAGGTTCCCGGGCTTGATGTCGCGGTGGATGATGTGGGCCTGGTGGGCGACGTCGAGGGCTTCGGCGGCCGAGGCCATGATCCGCAGGGTCTCGTTGGGGGACAGGCGGCCCCGCTCGCGCAGCACGGTGTCGAGCGCCTGGCCGCGCACCAGCTCCATGATGAGGTAGGAGACGAGTCCTTCGGGCGCGTGCTCTTCACCGTAGTCGTAGAGGCTGACGATCCCCGGCGACTGGAGCTGGGCTACGGCCTGCGCCTCCTGGTGGAAGCGGGCCCGGAACCGGTCGTTGCCGGAGAGTCCTGAATGGAGGAGTTTGACGGCGACCACGCGGTTGAGCCGGGTGTCGGTGCCGCGCCACACCGCGCCCATGCCGCCCGCGGCCAGGCGCTGCTCTAGGCGGTAACGGCCAGCGATCAGGTTCCCGGGTTCCACCCTCGGCCTCGCTTCTGATTAGGGGAGCAGGGGACGAGGGTGAGCTTAGTCGGGAGGCGCGAGCCCGACCGAGGGCGCCCGGGCGCAGCCGGGCCCGATCGGCACGGCCAGAATGTGTGACATGTGATATGGCACTGCCTTGAGCGGAAGGGGCCCAAGGCGATCGGCCCGCCGCGATTACTCGGCGCCGTCGACCGGTTCCAGGGTCAGGCTGATCGAGTTGATGCAGAAGCGGGCGTCGTCCGGGTTGTCCCAGCCCTCGCCGTAGAACACGTGGCCCAGGTGCGAGTCGCAGTTGGCGCACCGCACCTCCGTGCGTCGCATGCCGAGGCTGTCGTCCTCGAGGAGCCGCACGCGGTCCCCGGCCATGGGCGTCCAGAACGAGGGCCAGCCGCACCGGGAGTCGAACTTCGTGTCGGAGGCGAACAGCTCGGAGCCGCACGCGCGGCACCGGTAGACGCCCCGGCGCTTCTCGTCGACGTACTCGCCCGTCCACGGCGCTTCGGTGCCGCCTTGGCGCAGCACCTTGTACTCGTCGCGGCTGAGCTGCTCGCGCCACTGCGCGTCGGTCTTGCGGTCCTCGGCCATACCCCCAAGTGTAGGAGCCGGAGCGGGCGCCGTCTCCTCCGCGCCGAGCCCGGACCCGGGAACGGGGCCCGCGCGGCGGGCTTGCCGGTCGGCGGCGACGCCGCCTCCACTGAACCCTCCCGGTTCGGCGCGCCGAACCGCCCGGGAGCCCGAGCCCGCGTCGTCCCCCTGCCGGGCCGCTAGGATCGGGCCCATGCGGTACCTCCTTGGCGACTACACCACTGAAGGCGGCCCGGGCCTCGTCGTGGCCGGACCCGACGGTCTCGGCGCGGCGGCGGCCGTGGTCAACCCCTCGTGGGTCCACGTCGGCCCCGAAGCGGTCTACACCCTCACCGAGACCGAGCCGGGCTTCGCCGCGGCCTGGCGCCTCGGCGAGGACTTCACGCTCGACCGGGTCGGCCAGGGCCAGTCCACCGGCGGCAACAACCCCTGCCACGCCACTGTGGACCCGAGCGGGCGCTGGCTGCTGGTCGCCAACTACGGCAACGGCGACGGGGGCGGCGCCTCGGTCGCGGTCCTGCCGATCGGCGAGGACGGCACGCTCGGCGAGGCCGCCGACGTCTTCAAGCTCTCCGGGTCGGGCCCGGACGCGGAACGCCAGGCCGGACCGCACGCGCACCAAGTGGTATGTCACATGGGACGCGTCCTGGCCGTGGATCTGGGCTCGGACCGCGTCCACGCGTTCGACCTCGGCGAGGACGGCAGGCTCAGCCCCGCCGCGACCACCCAGCTCGAACCGGGCTTCGGCCCGCGCCACCTCGCGTTCCTCGGGGACCGCGCGGTCATCGTGGGGGAGCTGGCGAACGCGGTCGCGGTCGGCACGTTCGACGAGCGCTCGGCCGTCTTCTCCTTCCAGCGGCCGGTGCCGCTGCCGGGCGGCGGGGTCGCCGACTTCGCGGCCCTGCCCGACATCGGCCTTGAGGATGACGCGCCGCAGCCGCTTCCGGCGGCCGTGGTCCCCGACCCCGAGCGCGGACTCGTGTACGTCACGGTGCGCGGCACCGACCAGGTCGCCGTCGTCGACCCGGCCGACGGGTCGCTCGTGCGCTCGGTCCCGGTCGGGGGCGCCTGGCCGCGCGACGCCGTGCTCACCGCGAACGGGACGCTCCTGGTCGCATGCCAGCACTCCGGCGCGGTCGTCCGGGTCGACCCGGCGGGCGGGCCCGAGCCGGTGACCGAGTGGACCGTCCCGGGCGTCACCTGCGTGGCCCCGCTCACGTAAAACCTTCGCTGCAGGAAAATTTGCGCCTGCTGCAAAATTTCTTCATTTGCATCTTGTAAACATGAGTAACCCCAACTAGGGTTGCTCACATGGCCGACCAGTCCGGACTCCGCGAACGCAAGAAGGCCGCCACCAAGGCGGCCCTCTGCGAGGCCACCCTGCGCCTCGCCGTGGAGAAGGGCGGTCTCGACGCCGTGACGGCCGACGAGATCGCGGCCGAGGCCGGGGTGTCCACCCGCACCTTCCACAACTACTTCCCGAACAAGGAAGCGGCCTTCCTCCACGACTTCCACGAGACCACGGCCGAACTGCTCGACCAGCTCCGCCATCGCGCGCAGCGGCAGCCCATCTGGGACGCCCTGCGCGACAGCGCCATCAGCATGCACATCGAGGAGCGGTTCGACCTCACCCAGATGCAGTGCCGCGAGGAGCTCGTCCGCAACTCGCCCGAGCTCATCAAGAACCAGGCCGGGCAGTTCATGGGGCTGTTCGCCGAAGCGCTCGGGATCGTCGCCGAGGCGACCGGCACCTCCCCGGACGACCTCTACCCCAGGCTCGTGCTCGGCAGCGCCCTCGTCGCCATGAAGACCTCCAACGAGGACTGGCTGGCGAACCCGCGCGGACGCCACCTCAAAGACGTCATCACCGCCGCCTTCGACCAGCTCGAGGTCGGCATCTCCAGACCCATAACCACAACCCATAGCTGAAACACACCAGGAAACCCGCCGCCGAAGCCGTCGGCGAACACCACCCGAGCCGACCGGCCCCGCCGCCGCACACCCGCCGTTCCCCGAACGGCTGTGCGGCGGGGCCGGAAGGCGAACCCTGTAAGGAGCACCCAGCGTGGCCACCTTCCTCTACCGCCTCGGCAGAGGGTCCTTCAGACTGCGATGGCTCGTCCTCGTCGTCTGGGTCCTCATCGTCGGCGGCGTCGGCGCCGCGGCGGCGACCATGCAGCAGGAGACGAACCCCGAGTTCGTCCTCCCCGGCACCGAGTCCCAGGAGGCGTTCGACCTCCTCGAAGAACGCTTCCCCGAGGCGAGCGCCGACGGCGGCAGCGCCCAGATCGTGTTCGAGTCCCAGGACGGCGAACCGCTCACCGCGGAGTCGAACAAGGCCGTCATCGACGAGCTCGCGGCCACTATGGAGGATTCGCCGCAGGTCGCGTCGGTCACCAGCCCGTTCGCTACCGACGAAGCCGGCAACCCGATCGGCATGATCTCCGCTGACGGCCAGGACATCGCCGTCATGCAGGTGACCTACGCCGAGCCGTCCATGGAGCTCGACGAGGGCACCATCGACTACCTCGAAGACGCCGTGGCCGACACCGAGGCCGCCGGCGTGCGCGTCGAAGTCGGCGGCGACGTCCTCCAGGCCATGCCCGAGACCGGCACGACCGAGCTGATCGGCATCGCCGTCGCCCTCGTCGTCCTCGTGATCACCTTCGGCGCCCTCCTCGCGGCGGGCCTGCCGATCATCACCGCCGTCCTCGGCGTCATGCTCACCACCGCGGGCATCCTCGCCGCGACCTCGTTCATGAACGTCAGCGAGTCCACCGGCACGCTCGCGTCCATGATCGGGCTCGCCGTCGGCATCGACTACGCGCTGTTCATCCTCTCGCGCTACCGGTCCGAACTCGCCAAGGACGGCCGCGTCGAAGACAAGGCCGCCCGCGCCGAGGCCATGGGCCGCGCCGTCGGCACCGCCGGTTCCGCCGTGTTCTTCGCCGGCCTCACCGTCGTGATCGCGCTGCTGGGCCTGTCGGTCGTGAACATCCCGTTCCTGACCGAGATGGCCGTGGCCGCCGCCGTCACCGTCGTCATCGCCGTGCTCATCGCCGTCACCCTGCTCCCGGCCTTCGCCGGGTTCGCCGGGAAGCGGATCTTCACCAAGCGGCAGCGCCGCCGCATCGCCGACGGCCGCCACGACGCGAAGCCCAACGGCGGCAAGCGCTGGGCCGGGTTCGTCACCCGCCACCCGATCGTGGTGGCCCTCGTCGGCATCGTCGGCCTCGGCGCGCTGGCCTACCCGGCGCTCGACCTCGAACTGGGCCTGCCCGACGCCGGGTCCTCCGGTGAGGAGACCACCCAGCGCCAGGCGTACGACCTCATCAGCGAGGGCTTCGGCGAAGGCTTCAACGGCCAGCTCATCATCGTGGGCGACCTCGAAGACGGCGTCGACGCGATGACCGCCGCGCAGAACATCACCGACGAGCTCAACGGCATCGACGGCATCGCCGTCGTCGGCCAGGCGTTCCCGAACGCCGACATGGACACCGTCATGGTCACCCTCATCCCGGAGACCGGACCGTCCGACCACGCCACCAACGAGCTCGTGCACGAGATCCGCGACGTCCTCGCCGACGACGCCGACGCGGACTGGGCCGTCACCGGTGCCACCGCGCTGAACATCGACATCTCCGACAACCTCAACAGCGCGCTGCTGCCGTACATGCTCATCGTCGTCGGCCTCGCGGCACTCATCCTGCTGCTGGTGTTCCGCTCGATCCTCGTGCCGATCATGGCCACGCTCGGGTTCATGCTCAGCGTGTTCGCCGCCCTCGGCGCGCTCGTCGCGGTCTTCCAGTGGGGCTGGATGGCGGAGCTGTTCAACGTCGACCAGCCCGGCCCGATCATGTCGATGATGCCGATCCTGATGATCGGCCTCGTGTTCGGCCTCGCGATGGACTACCAGATCTTCCTGGTCACGCGTGTCCGCGAGGCCTATGTGCACGGCGCGGACCCGAAGCAGGCCATCGTGGAGGGCTACGGGCACTCCTCGCGGGTCGTGGTCGCCGCCGCGCTCATCATGATCAGCGTCTTCGCGGCGTTCATCTTCAGCGGCGAGGCGATGATCGCGGCCATGGGCTTCGGCCTCGCGTCCGCCGTCATCTTCGACGCGTTCATCGTCCGCATGGCGATCATCCCCGCGATCATGGCCCTCATCGGCCGCGGCTCGTGGTGGATTCCCAAGTGGCTCGATCGCATCCTGCCGAACGTCGACGTCGAAGGCGACAAGCTCCAGGAGCACCTCGCCAAGGACGCCCCGCACGAAGACGAGCGCGAGCTCGTCGGAGCGTCCAAGTAGCCGATGCCTGAAGGGGACCGGGCCCGCCCCCGGCCCGGTCCCCTCCGGCAATCGGCGAACGGGGGACCCATGACGGTCTTCTTCTGGGCGATGCTCATCCTCATCGGCATGGTGGTCGCGGACTTCTTCGTCCCCATGCTCCCCAGCGCGACGCTCGTGACCGCCGCCGCCGGGCTCGTCTTCGGCAACCCGATCCTCATCGGGGTGCTGCTCGTCGGCGCCGCGGTGGCGTCCTGGCTCGGCGAGTTCCTCGGCTACCGGCTGTTCCGCTCACTGCGGGCGGGACTCGCCCGCCGCAGCCCGCGCGCCGTGCGCGGCCTCGTGACCGGGGCGGTTGTAAAAGGCGCAGTCGCGAAACTCGAGACGCTCCTGCGCGCGACCATCGCCGACCACCCGTACCGGACGACGATGGTGGCGCGGTTCCTCCCTGCCGGGCGCACCGCGCTGGCGTGGGCGGCGGCCGGAACCGCCAAGCCCCCGTACGCGCGGATGGCCGCCCTCGGCGGGGTCCTGTGGGCCGTGTACTCGGTCGGCCTCGGACTGGTGATCGCCTGGATCGCCGGGCCGGGGCTGCAGTCGCTCGTCGGCTCGGTCGTCACCATGGCGGCCGTGGGCCTCTTCCTCGGCTGGCTCGCCCGCCGCTGGCAGCGGACCCACCCGGACCTGCCGGACGCCGCGGCCCTCGCGATCGCGGCCGAACCCGACGCGGTCCTGCAGGCCTCCGCACCCGCCGGTGAACCGGACGACGCCGCAGGAGCGACGGCTCGAGCTGCCTGACCAGAGCTGCCTGAAAGGGTCAGTGGCATATCACATGTGACACATCGGGGCCCGTCCGCTGCGAACGGGCCCCGAGTACTCCCGCCAGGCACCCCCGTTTCGAGAAGACCCCTTGCCCCGCCGCAGCCGCGTTGATAGCGTCTGCCAGCGTGACTTCACCGCAGCGCATCTTCGGACCGCTTGACCACAGCTACACCGGGTGGGCCTCGGCCGCGCTCGCGATCGGGAGGCCCGCCACCGAGCTGGCGGCCGCCGGTCCCGACGCCACCCCGGTCACCATGTCGAACCACACCCACACCGAGGACTGGTTCGAACTGCTCACCCGTCCCCTGTGGGGCCTGGCCGCCGCCAAGGACGCCGTCCCCGCCGACCTGTGGGCCACCCTCGCTGAAACCCTCGCGCGCGCCGTCGACCCCGCAGACCCCTGGTACGTCGGGGACGTCGCGAACGGCGGGCAGCGCATCGTCGAGGCCGCCGCCGTCGGCTGGGCCTTCAACCTCGCCCCCGAGAAACTCTGGGACCCCCTGGACGCCAAAGCGAAGGACAAGGTCGCGGCCTGGCTCACCGCCGCCTACAACGGCCCCGTCGCCGACATGAACTGGCACTACTTCCCGGTCTTCGCCGGACACGGCCTCAAACGCCTCGGCATCGCCCACGACCCGGCCGTCGCGAACGGCCACCTCGAGCGCATGGGCGACTTCGCGCTCGGCGACTCGGTCTTCGAGGACGGCCCCGGCGGCCGCGTCGACTACTACAACCCGTTCGCGTTCCACACCTATGCACTGCTGCACTACAAGCTCGCCGGGGACGACCGGTACGTCGCGAACGCGTCCGCGTTCGCCCGCAAGTTCCGCTCATGGTTTAGTGCCGACGGCGCCGCCGTCCCCTACGGCCGCAGCCTCGGCTACCGGTTCGCGCAGGGCTGCCTGTGGGGCGCGCTGGCCGCCGCCGACGTGGAGGCGGTGCCGTGGGCCGAGGCCGCCGGGTTCAGCCGCCGCCACTTGGAATGGTGGTGGGACAAGCCGATCCTCGACCCCGAGGGGCGCCTCACCGTGGGGTACACGTACCCGAACAACGCGGTCGCCGAGCAGTACCTGACCTCGGGTTCGCCGTGGTGGGCGACGAAGATCTTCGCGGGCCTCCTGGCGGGCCCCGACCACCCCTTCTGGACGGTCGAGGCGGCCGTGCCGGGCCCGGTCGTGGAGCCGCACAAGGCCGCCCGGGCCGTGCATGTCCGCGACCGCAGCGGGCACGTGACGCGCCTGAACGGCCAGGCGTGGGTGCCGTGGGCGCGCACGGGCGAGGCGGCGTACGGCAAGCTCGCGTACTCGACGCTCGCCGGGTTCTCGCACGCCACGGGCGGGCCGGGCCTGGAGTCGGCGGTGCCGGACGGGGCGCTGCTGCTCTCCGAGGACGGGCGGCACTGGCGGGGCCGCGAGGACTCCGACGAGGGAACGATCGATGCGAACGGCGTGCTGACGGTGAACTGGCAGCCGTGGGAGGACGTGACGATCACGACCTCCCTCGAGGCGGCGGTCGACGGGTGGCACGCGCGGGTCCACGTGATCGATACCGGCCGGGTGCTGCACACGGGGGAGGGCGGCTGGTGCGTCCCCAGGGGTGGTCACACCGCCGAGGCCGGGGACGCGCGCGTCGCCGTCTCCAGCCAGGGGCTGCGTTCGGAGCTCATCGACAGCACGGGGGAGCGGGAGGCGGCCCTGATCGAGCCGATGCCGGGCACGCACTTGTACTGGCCCGCAACGGTACTGCCGGTGCTCAGAGGGGTCCTTGAACCGGGCAAGCATGTCCTGAAATCTCTGATATATATCGGATCCGAGGTTTAGAACCTCGCTCTTAAAAAGAGACAAAAAGACTGAAGCGTGCGCGGCTTCGCCGCGCTCTCACCAGAAGAACGACTGCGAGCCCGGTCACGATTGCGCTCCGGGTGTCACAATCGGCGGCCCTCTTCGGCTCTTGGAGTGCGACCGAGAGAAGAGGAGGGCCGCCGTGAACGCAGTACCAGAGGGTTCGGCGCCTGCCGCGGTGTTCGCCGAGCACCGCGAGCTGCTGTTCGGCATCGTCTACGGGATGCTCGGCACGGTCGCCGACACCGAGGACGTGCTCCAGGACGTCTGGCTCGCCTGGGAGCGCCGTTCCCACGGCGACCCGGTCGAGCATCCCCGCGCGTATGTGGTGCGGGTGGCGATCAATGCCGCGATCGCCCGGCAGGAGGCGGTGAAGCGCCGCCGCGAGACGTATATCGGGCCGTGGCTGCCCGAGCCGGTGATGACCGAGGCGGCGCCGGACGCGGCCGGGCCCGCGCTGCTGGCGGAGTCGGTGTCGTTGGCGCTCATGGTGGTCCTGGAGTCGCTGACCCCGGCGGAGCGGGCGGTGTTCGTGCTCGCCGACGTGTTCGGGTACGCGCACGGGGAGATCGCCGCGCTGCTGGGACGCACGCCCGCGTCGGTGCGGCAGATCGCGCACCGGGCCCGGTCGCACGTGCAGGCGCGGCGGCCGAAGTTCGATGTGGACCCGGCGGTGCACCGGCAGGTCACCGAGCGGTTCATGGCGGCCGTCTCGGGCGGCGACATCGACGGGCTGCTGGGGCTCATGGCGCCCGACGTGGTCCTCACCTGCGACGGGGGTGGCCTGGGGCCCGCGGCGGGGCCGCGTCCGATGCGCGATCCCGCGCGGATCGCGTCGCTGCTGGTCAGCCGTCGGTTCCGCCGTCACGACGGGCTCGAGGTCGAGTTCCGTCCCGTGAACGGTTCGCCTGCGGCGCTGATGATCCGCGAGGGCCGCGTCGTCGGCGTCCTCATGCTCGACCTGACGCCGGGCCTCGACCAGGTCGCGGCGGTCTATGCGGTCACGAACCCGCAGAAGCTCACCACACTTCACTGAATCCGGGGGAATCCCAATGAAACTCACCGTCGTCGCGGCGACGGGCGGGGTCGGCCGTGCCGTGCTCGCCCAAGCCCTCGCAGCGGGCCATGACGTGACCGCTGTCGTCCGTGATCCGTCCCGACTCGACCGCGCGGTGCGGTCGGTCGCCGTCGATCTGACCGAGCCCGTCGCCGAACCGCTCATCGCGGCGGTGGCCGGGGCGGACGCGGTCCTGTCGTGCATCGGTCCGCGCGGGAAGGCCGAGACCGGGATCGTCAGTGCGGGGACCGCGCGGCTCCTCGCGGCGATGCAGGCGGCCGGGGCGCACCGGATCGTCGCCATCGCGGGGATCGGCCTGTCAACGGTCGCGTCGCCGAACCGCCCGCGGCCGCTGCGGCGCGAGCCCGGCGCGGGCGCGGTCATGAACCTCGTGACGCTGCCGCTGGTGCGGGCGATGCTGGGCCCGCACATGAGCGATGTCGCCGCCGCCGAGGAGCAGCTGGCGGCGAGCGGCCTGGACTGGACGAGCGTGCGGGCCCCGTACCTCTCGGACGGGCCGCTCACCGGGACCTACCAGGTCGCCTACGGCACCAGCCTGCCCCGGGCGTTCAAGCTCTCGCGGGCGGACGCCGCGCACTGCATGCTCCGGTCGGTCACCGACCCGCGCGCTTCGCGCACCCACCTCACCGCAGCCAACTAACCAAGGAGACTCCACCATGTCCACCCTGTACCTCGTCCTCGCGATCACCTTCGGCGTCCTCAACCTCGGTTCGGGGATCGGCGCGATGGTCCGCCTGAAGACCATCCTTCCGCTCATGGACGGTGCGAACGTGCCGCAGTCGCTGCTGGTCTTCCCGATCGGCGTCCTCAAGGCCGCGGGCGGCCTCGGCCTCCTGGCCGGCCTGGCCTTCCCGCTGGTCGGCACTGCCGCCGCGGCGGGGCTCGTCCTGTTCTGGACCTGCGCGATCCACACGCACGTCCTCGCGAACTTCTGGCCGAAGGAGACGGTCCTAACGTTCACGTTCCTCGCCTCCTCGATCGCGCTGCTCGCCCTCGACCTGGCCATGTGAGCGAGGGTTCACCGCCCGGCGGGGCGCGGTTCTCCCGGCAGTCTTGAACATTTCGCATTATTCGGGCAATCTGATTGCGCCATAACCGAAGCCGGGCCCCCTCGGCCGCAAGACTCTGGAGCCACATGCACCTCCCGCCCCGCCTGGCGGCGCTCACCGCGCTGACCTCGCTCACCGCCCTCGCACTCACCGCCGCACCCGAACCGGCCGAGGCGCAGGAGACCGCGCTCAGCGGCGACCTCTCCGTCCTCTCCTACAACGTCGCTGGCCTGCCGCTCGGGCTCGGCGACGGCGACCCGGAGACGAACACGCCGATCCTCGGGTCGCGCCTGGGCTCGTACGACATCGTGCACGTCCAGGAGGACTTCAACTACCACGCGGCGCTGTACGCGGCCGACGACCATCCGCACCGGACGGCGACCAGCGGCGGCGTGCCGTTCGGCGACGGCCTGAACACCTTGTCGGACTTCCCGTTCGAGGACTTCGAACGCGTCAAGTGGGACGACTGCGCCTCGGGCTCGGGCGACTGCATCACCCCGAAGGGGTTCACGTTCATGCGTGCCCGCCTCGCCGAAGGCGTGTGGGTGGACCTGTACAACGTGCACACCGACGCCGGGAGCGAAGCGGCCGACATCGCCGCCCGCGAGAAGAACCTGCAGCAGGTCGCGGCGTTCATGGCCTCGCACTCGGCCGGGAATGCCGTGATCGTCTACGGCGACACCAACACGCGGTACACCCGCGGGGACGGCATCGCCGAGTTCGCGGCCGGCAGCGGGCTCACCGACGCCTGGGTCGAACTCGTCCGCGGCGGCGACGCCCCGAATGAAGGCGACGAGGCGCTCGTCTGCGACGACGCCACGGTGAACGAGCAGTGCGAGGTCGTCGACAAGGTCCTCTACCGCTCCGGCGACCACGTCAAGCTCGACGCGGGCCAGTTCCGCAACGACCACGCCGCGTTCCGGGACGACGCCGGGAAGAACCTGTCCGACCACTACCCGATCGCCGTGGACTTCTCGTGGTCGACCGGAGGCGACTTCACGTTGAGCGACCAGTTCGGCGGGCCGCACGGCGACTTCTTCACCGATGTGGACGACCTCGACGCGGGCGACGCGGCCCGGGTGCTGCGCCTGCGCGCGGGGTCGCGCGTCGACCAGATCGGGGCGACGCTCGCCGACGGCACCGTACTCGCCCACGGCGGCAGCGGCGGCACCCTCAAAGAGCTCCAGCTCGCTGCGGGGGAGTACCCGACGGCCCTTCGTGTGTGCCAGGGCAAGTACGACGGCCACACGCGGATCTTCTACGCCCGCTTCACGACCAGCACCGGTCGCACGCTCGAAGGCGGAACCGTGACGGGCGAGTGCGCGACGTTCACCGCGCCGTCGGGCTGGCAGATCGCGGGCTTCCACGGCCGCTCGGGCACCGCGCTCGACAAGATCGGCGTGGTCTACACGCGCCGCTGAGCCGTGCTCAGCTGTCGGCGAAGATCGGGGCCAGGAAGCCCACGGGTGCGCTGACGGCGGTCAGGACGATGAACCAGACCAGGTAGCCGGGGTCGGCCGCGTGGAGCAGGATGCCCATCACGACGACGGCCGCGACGCACAGCAGTGCAAGGAAGACCAGGAAGAAACCGCCCACAGCATCGAGCGCGGCGGTTGCGTGCAGCACGAGCGCGCCCGCCGCGCCCGCTATGAGCATCGAGCCCCCGATCGCGGCGATGCCCCAGAGCAGGTTGTCGAAAGTGCCCTCGGACCAGGCGAGCACGGCATCCCACGAGAAGCCCGCTCCCTCGTCCGAGGGCTCCTGCTCGCCGCCGGTGGTGTTCTCGGTGGCGGTCCGGTCCTCGTCGGGTTCGGCCTCAGTGGTCTGCGCGGCGCTCGGGGCGAGGGTCCAGCCTTTCTCCTCGAGCCACTGCTGGCCGCCGAAGAGGGCGAAGATGGTGGCGACGCCGGACAGGAAGGCGACGGTCCAGGCGAGGCCCTTCACGAATGTCGACAAGGGGTTCCGTTCCTCCATCGGGCGGCGCATGCGGGCGAATACCTCATGCGGGGGCGGGGCGGTGCTGATCTTATTGCCGCCGCGCCACCGGTCAGCGGTCAGTGCCGAGCGCGAGGCAGCGGCGGACTTCGCCCATGCGCCAGGCGATGTGCCCGGCGGTGTCGACTTCGCCGCTGCCGTTGCTGTGGACGAGACCTGCGGCCCAGAGGCACTGGGCCGCATGGCGGGCGGCCATGAGCAGCGGCAGGTGGGTCTCGTGTTCGGCCGGGAGTTCGCGGACGGTCCGGTACCCGTCGAGGAGGGCGGTGCGCAGGCGCGGGAAGTGGGGGTAGTCGTAGAGGTTGCCGAGCACGGGGCCGAGGTCGGCGAGGTAGTGGCCCCAGCCCGTTTCGTCGAAGTCGAGGACGCCGATGCTCCAGCCGCGCGGGGTGCGGGCCGGGTGGCAGTTGCCGAGGATGTAGTCGTGGTGGACGATCCCGTACGCATCGCGGCCCTGGCCGAGCCGGTCGAGGAGTGCGGCGGTCCGGTCGGCGACGGTATCGAAGTCGGCGAGGTCGGTGGGACTGAGAAGTTCGCGGAAGTCACCGGGGCGGTAGGGCGAGGCTTCGGTGAACAGTGCTGCGGGGTCCCAGGTCGGCAGCTGGAAACCCTCAGGTGGAGTGAAGGTCTCGGCGGCGTTGTGGAGGTGCGCGAGGGCGCGGCCGATCGCGTGGACGCCCTTAGGTCCGAGCCCGTTCTCGGGGCGTCGCACTTCTCCGTCGATCCAGGTGAGCAGGTCGCAGTGGAGGGTTCGTTCAGGCAGGGCGACTTCGACGGCGAGCGCTCCGTCTTTGGCGGGTACCGGTGCAGGGACGCGAACTCCGGCGTTCGCGAGGTCGGTGTGGACCGTGTCGAGGAACGCCAGTTCGGAACGGGTGTGTTCGGGGCGGCGGTAGTTGGGGCGGTGAACGCGGAGCACGAGGCGGCGCCGGTCTGCGGTGGTGACCTTGTAGACCGCGTTGTTGAGCAACCGGATCGGCTCGACCTCTACGGGCCCGGGAAGGTCGTAGGCGGTGAGCGCCTGCTCGGCAGCGAGGCGGGTACTGGAGGCGTAGTCGGTGTCGTTGGGCGGCAAGTGGATTCCTTCAGTGAGGCGGGTTGCGGCTATCGCAGCAGATTCGCAGCTCGCCCGCAATCGGATATCGACGGCGGGGAATGCGATTGCCCCTCGGTGCAACCGGGGCGCGGGGGTCGGGCGTGAAGTAGTGGTACGCGAAAGCAGTGGGCCCGTGAGGTTTGCGGGACTCGACAAGAACGCGGAAGGACCATGCGATGCAGCACGCTTCTGGACGAACCACCGATGAGCGGTTCCAGACGGTCGACAACTACCGGAGCGATGATGGCCTCGCGGCCCGTCAGCGCCTCTTCCAGTACAAGACTCCCGATCACGATCTTCCCGGCACGGTCATCTCGCGCATCGCGGGGCGGCCGAAGCGGGTGCTCGATGTCGGTTGCGGCAACGGCCGCTACACCGTTCGTCTCCGTGAGGCCTTTCCCGGTGCGGAGGTGATCGGTGTGGACCTCGCCTCGGGTGTTCTGGAGGCGGTGCCGGGGCCGACGGTGGTTGCGGATGTGGCGGATCTGCCGTTCGAGGACGGTTCGGCGGAGGTGGTGCTGGCGATGCACATGCTGTACCACGTGCCGGATATCCCGGCTGCGCTTGACGAGCTCCAGCGGGTGCTGGCTCCGGGCGGGGTCCTGTTCGTTTCGACGCTCGCTTCGGATGACAGGCGCGAGTACCTGCCGATCTGGCGTGAAGCGGCGCGGTCGGCGCTGGGGAGAGAAGTGCGGCAGGCGCTTTCGGTGCTCACTGAGCGGTTCTCGCTTGAGATCGCGCAGTCGATGCTGTCGGAGCGGTTCGCTTCGGTCGAGCTTCATGATCTGCAGGGGGAGATCAAGTTGCCTGAGCCGGAGCCGCTGGTGACCGCGTTCCGTTCCGAAGCGGACTTCACGGCTCTGGAGCCGGAGGAGTTCGACCGTGTCATGCTGGCGATCGAGCGGCAGCTGGAGGCGCATTTCGCCGAGCATGACCTGCTGCGGATCAAGACGCATTTGGGGATCCTTGAGTGCCGGGGTGGGCGAGGCTAGCAGGGGAAGTGGGAGGCCGGAGACCGTTTGGTTTTCGGCCTCTTGTCGTGTCTGGTGTGATACCCGCGACTGATCGTTTGGGTTTCTAACGAATGTGGTATCGTTAGATCATCAAACGTTAGCGGTTCGAATGAATATGACCCCTGGAGTGAACGCCATGAGCGCCAACGACATCACGCCCTTCCGCATCGACATCCCGCAGGCCGACCTCGACGACCTTTACGACCGGCTCTCGCGCACGCGCTGGCCCAACGAGGTCGCCGACGCCGGGACCGACTACGGGTTCCCGCTCGCCCGGCTCAAAGAGCTGGCCGAGCACTGGCGCACCGGCTACGACTGGCGGGCACAGGAGGCGAGGCTCAACGAGCTGCCGCACTTCACCACCGAGATCGAGGGCCAGAGCATCCACTTCGTCCACGTCCGCTCCGAGAACCCGGACGCCCTCGCGCTGGTCCTCACGCACGGGTGGCCCGGGTCGTTCCTGGAGTTCATCGACGTGATCGAGCCGCTGTCGCAGGACTTCCACCTCGTCATCCCGTCGATGCCCGGGTACGGGTTCTCCGGCCCCACCAGCGAGGGCGGCTGGGGCGTCCCGCGGATCGCGCGGGCCTGGGCCGAGCTCATGCGCCGCCTGGGGTATGAGCGGTACGGCGCGCAGGGCGGCGACTTCGGGGCGGGGGTGTCGACCGCGCTGGGCGCGTTCGCGCCCGAGCACGTGGTCGGGGTGCACGTCAACTACCTGCCGATGCGGCCGGTGGAGGGGGTCGAGCTGTCCGCTTCGGACGAGGCGCGCCTGGTGAAGGTGCGGGAGCTCATGGCCAACCGGCCGCCCTACCAGGCGCTGCAGGCCCTGACGCCGCAGACCATCGGGTACGCCCTCACCGACTCGCCCGTGGGCCAGCTGGCGTGGATCGCCGAGCGGTTCGCACAGTGGACGGACCCGGCCACGCCCGTGGACGACGACCGGATGCTCACCGACATCTCCCTGTACTGGCTCACCGCCACCGCCGCTTCGTCAGGGCGGCTGCACCGCGACACGCAGCGCGGCGCGCCGGGGGAGCCGTGCCGGGTGCCGCTCGGGGTGGCGGTGTTCGCGCACGACATCACCCTGTCGGTGCGGCCCCTCGCTGAGCGGTTGTACGACATCCGGCACTGGTCGGAGTTCGAGCGGGGCGGGCACTTCGCGGCGATGGAGGTCCCCGAGCTGCTGGCGGGGGACGTGCGGGAGTTCTTCCTCGCGCTCCTCAAGAACTAAGGGAGAAGCGTGCCCCGGACCGCCGCAAGCGGCGGTCCGGGGCGTCGTCGTTAGTCGGTGACCCAGACGCTGAGGGGTTGGAAGGAGCCGAGGTCGGCGATGGAGCTGGAGCCGGGGACCTGGTAGGGGCCGCCGACGCAGTCGTCGTTCATGAAGAGCGCGGCGCTGTCGGGGTCGGTGTTGATGGCGGAGTTGACGCGGCCGGCCCAGCCGTGGTCGACGAGGCTGACGCAGGTGCCGGGTTCGACGAGGGAGGAGACGGTGAAGCGTTCGCCGGTGTAGTTCTCGCCTTCGAAGAGGCAGAGGGTGGCGGTGAAGGGGCAGGGTTCGTCGGCGGCGGTGTCTTCGGCGGGTGCGGCGGCGGCGGGGGAGGCGAGGGCGAGCATTGCTACTGCCGTGAGGGCGGGGGCGATGAGTTTGCGGCGCAGGGGGGTGGGTTCGGTGGCTTGGGGGTACGTGCGCATGCGCGGTTCTCCTTTGGTCACGCGTTGCTTTGCGCGGTAAGCATAACCACGTCGTTCATTGGTGCTTTAGGACGGTTCGGTGATGTTCGAACCCTTCTTCATATCGATGTATTTCGATAATTCTCACTCGTGCCGCCTTCGGCGGTGCGGGCTTTTTTACGACCCGGTAACGGGAGTTCATACGGCCGTTCTTGACGTGAACGGCGGTGAAACATCGCGACCCTAACTTGTATCCATAGCGGATACGACGCTGTATACGCACCTGTACACCGCCGCTGCCTGCGGCGACACCCCTTGCAGGCCCGGTCCCCGTCGTGCCGGGACTTCCGCCCCGTGAAAGGTCGAAACCCCGTATGCCACAGCGTTCTATGTTCAAAGCCCGAGTCCTCGCCCGCACCTTCACCGCTACCGCCGCTGCGACCGCGCTCGCCCTGACCGCCGCGTGCGGTTCCCGTGCGGGGGAGGAGACCGCGGCCGCCGAGTCCTGTGTCGACACCTCCGGCGACACCGTGAAGGTCGGTGCGCTCAACTCCCTGTCCGGGACGATGTCGATCTCCGAGACCACGGTCCGCGACGCGATCTACCTCGCGGTGGACGAGATCAACGCCGCTGGCGGCGTGCAGGGCAAGCAGATCGAGATCGTCGCGGAGGACGGCGCGTCCGAGCCGACGGTGTTCGCCGAGAAGGCCGAGAAGCTGATCCGCGAGGACTGCGTCGCCGCGGTGTTCGGCGGGTGGACTTCGGCGTCCCGCAAGGCGATGCTGCCGGTGTTCGAGGCCAACGACTCGCTGCTGTACTACCCCGTCCAGTACGAGGGCCTTGAGGCGTCGGAGAACATCTTCTACACCGGGGCGACGACCAACCAGCAGATCATCCCGGCGCTGGACTACCTGGCCGAGACGGGCGTGAAGTCGCTGTACCTGGTCGGCTCGGACTACGTGTTCCCGCGTACGGCGAACGCGATCATCAACGCGTACGCCGCGGACAAGGGCATCGAGATCCTCGGTGAGGACTACGCGCAGCTGGGCTCGGTCGAGTTCTCGACCATCGTGAACCAGGTGAAGTCCGCCGGGGCCGACGCGGTGTTCAACACGCTCAACGGCGACTCGAACGTCGCGTTCTTCCGGGAGTACGCGAACACCGGTCTGACGCCGGAGTCGATGCCGGTCATGAGCGTGTCGATCGCCGAGGAGGAGGTCGGCGGTATCGGTATCGAGAACATCGAGGGGCAGCTGGCGGCCTGGAACTACTACCAGACCGTGGAGTCGCCGGCGAACGCCGCGTTCGTGGACGCGTTCAAGGCCGAGTACGGGGCCGAGCGGGTCACGTCCGACCCGATGGAGGCCGCGTACAACTCGGTGTACCTGTGGGCGGCGACCGCTGAGAAGGCCGGTTCGTTCGCGGTGGAGGACATCCAGGCCGCGGCCGACGGCGTCTCCTTCGACAGTCCTGAAGGGACCGTGGTCATCGACGGCGACAACCACCACGTCACCAAGACCGCGCGCATCGGCAAGATCGACGCCGACGGCCTGCTCTACACGGTGTGGGAGTCCGAGGGCGCGATCGAGCCTGACCCGTTCCTGGACGGCTACGACTGGGCCGCCGACCTCTCGGTGACCGAATAACGATGCGGGCGATCAGGAAGGACACTCCATGGACCTCCTCGTAGGGCAGTTGTTCACCGGGCTGAGTACCGGGTCGATCCTGCTGCTGGCCGCGCTGGGCCTGTCGCTCACGTACGGGCAGATGGGCGTCATCAACATGGCGCACGGCGAGTTCATCATGGCCGGCTGCTACACGGGGTACGTGACGCAGCAGGTCGTCGGGGACGCCGGGGCGTCCCTCCTGATCGCCCTCCCTGCCGGGTTCCTCGTGGGCGGGGCCATGGGCCTCGTCCTCGAGACCCTCCTCATCAGGCACCTCTACCACCGGCCGCTCGACACCCTCCTCGTCACTTTCGGTGTGGGCCTGGTGCTGCAGCAGGTCGCCCGCGACGTGTTCGGCGCCCCGGCCGTGAACGTCACGGTCCCCGAGGCGCTGCGCGGCGGTGTGGACCTGCTCGGCACCACGGTCCCCAAGACCCGGCTGTTCATCCTGGTCCTCGCGGTCCTCGCGGTCACCGTGGTCGCGCTGGTCCTGCGGTTCACTCCGGCGGGGCGGCGTATCCGGGCGGTGGTCGGCAACCGGGACCTGGCCGAGACCGCCGGGATCTCCTCTCGCGCCGTGGACGCCGGGACGTTCTTCATCGGCTCGGGCCTGGCCGGTGTCGCCGGTGTCGCTCTGACCCTCATCGGGTCGACGAGCCCCACCACCGGGCAGTCCTACCTGGTCGACGCGTTCCTCGTGGTCGTCGCGGGCGGCATGGGCCGCATCAAGGGCGCCGTCATCGCCGCCGTCGCCCTCGGCACGTTCCAGGCCGTGTTCGAGACGTACTCGACCGCGTCGCTGGCGAAAGTCGGCGTGTTCTGCGTCATCGTCGTCTTCCTCCAACTGCGCCCGCAAGGCCTGTTCACCCTGCGGACAAGGAGCCTCGCATGAGCAAGTTCCTCACCACCCGGGCCGGGACGTGGACCGGGTTCGCCGCCGCCGCGCTCGTCCTCTTCGGGGCCGCGCCCCTCATCCTGTCGGGGTTCCGGCTCGGCCTGCTCGCGCAGTTCCTGTGCTACGCGATCGTCGCCGTCGGCATCGGCCTCGCCTGGGGCCGGGGCGGCATGCTCACCCTCGGCCAGGGCGTGTTCTTCGGCATGGGCGCCTACCTCATGGCCATGCACATGAAGATGGCCGACGCCGAATTCCAGAACGGCCCCGGCTCGGTCCCCGACTTCATGGAACTGGCCGGCATCCGCGACCTCCCCGCCTACTGGGCACCGTTTAGTTCCCCCGTGTTCACGATCGCGGCGATCCTCATCCTGCCCACCGGCTTCGCGGTCCTCCTCGGCTTCGCGGTGTTCAAACGCCGCGTCAAAGGCGCCTACTTCGCGATCCTCTCCCAAGCGCTCGCCGGCGCCTTCGCGATCCTCCTCATCGGACAGCAGTCCATGGGCGGGTTCAACGGCCTCTCCCGGTTCCGGTACTTCTTCGGCTACAACCTCGACGACCCGGTCAACCAGCAGATGCTGTACTACATCGCCGCCGGGGTCCTCCTCGTCGTCCTCGCCGTCGCCCTGCAGCTCAGACGCTCCCGGTACGGGGAACTCCTCGTCGCCGTCCGCGACAGCGAAGAGCGGGTCCGGTTCCTCGGCTACGACGCCGCCAACATCAAAGTCGTCGCCTACGCGACCGCCGCGCTCTTCGCCGCCGTCGCCGGAGCGGTCTTCGTGCCCGTCGTCGGCATCATCTCCCCGGCCAGCATCGGCATCGTCCCCTCCATCATGTTCATCCTCGGCGTCGCCATCGGCGGCCGCGCCAGCCTCGTCGGCCCCGTCATCGGCGCCCTCGCCGTCGCCTGGGCCCAGACCGCCCTCTCCGAACAGTTCCCCTCCGCCTGGACCTACGCGCAAGGGCTCCTGTTCATCGCCGTCATCGCCCTCCTGCCCGGCGGCATCGCCTCGACCGCCGCCCTCCTCAAGAAAACCCGAACCGCGGAGGCCGCCGCATGACAACCGCACTCACCTGCACGAACCTCCACGTCGACTTCGACGGGTTCAAAGCCGTCAACGGCGTCGACCTCACCCTCAACAAAGGCGAAGTCCACTTCCTCATCGGCCCCAACGGCGCCGGGAAGACCACCCTCGTCGACGCCGTCACCGGCCTCGCCCGCTACACCGGGTCCGTCATCAAAGACGGGACCGAACTGCGCGGCAAGAAGGTCCACCACATCGCCCGCCGCGGCATCGGCCGCACCTTCCAGACCGCCACCGTCTTCGACAACCTCACCGTCGCACAGAACCTCGACATCGCCGCCGGAGCCGCACGCTCCCCCTGGGCGCTCCTGCGCCAGCGCCGCCACCTCCCCGAGAACGTCACCGCCGTCATGGAGCAGATCGGCCTCACACACCTGGCCGAGACCCCGGCGGGCATCCTCGCGCACGGGCAGAAGCAGTGGCTGGAGATCGGGATGCTCCTGGTCGGCGACGCCGACGTGCTCCTGCTCGACGAGCCGATCGCCGGGATGGGCCACGACGAGCGCGAGACCACCGGGCGGCTCCTGCACGACATCGCCGCCACCCGGGCGGTCGCCGTCGTCGAACACGACATGGACTTCATGCGCGCCTTCGCGTCCCGCGTCACCGTCCTCCACGCCGGGGCCGTCCTCGCCGCCGGGACGGTCGAGGAGGTCACGGCCGACCCGCGCGTCCAAGAGGTCTACCTCGGCACCACTACAGAGCAGGAGACCGCCGATGCTGCGACTGCGTAACCTCACCTGCGGGTACGGGCGCACCCCCGTCGTCCACGACGTCGACCTCGAGGTCGGCGCCGACGAGGTCGTGGCCGTCATGGGGCACAACGGGGCCGGGAAGACCACGCTGCTGCGCGCGGTCGTCGGGCTTCTCCCCGTCATGTCCGGGACGATCGAGTTCGACGGCCAGACCATCAACCGCAGAGCCGCCAGCAGGCGCGTCAAAGCCGGGATGGCGTACGTCCCTCAAGGGCAGCAGTGCTTCACGCACCTCACCGCCGGAGAAAACCTCCGGCTCGTCGCCGACGGCCGCAAGAACGGCCGAGCGCTCATCGACGCGCAGCTCGACCTGTTCCCCGCCCTCCGCCCCCTCCTGGGCCGCCAAGCGGGGCTCCTCTCCGGCGGCCAGCGCCAGCAGCTGGCGATCGCGCGGGCGCTGGTCACCGAGCCGCGGCTGCTGATCTTGGACGAGCCGACCGAGGGTATCCAGCCGAATGTGGTCGCCGAGATCGAGTCCACGGTCGTCGATCTGGCTGCGCGGGGCGGCTTGTCGGTGCTGCTGGTTGAGCAGCATCTCGGGTTCGCTTTGCAGGCGGCGGGGCGGTATTCGGTGTTGCGGTCGGGGCGTGTCGCCTCCAGCGGTACGGCCGGTGTGGGTGCGGTTGCGCGGGTGCGGGAGGCGATGGCGCTGTGAGTGGGTTCTCTGCATTGCCCGAGATGGAGGGCCCTCTGGCTGCTCGCGTGTATGTGGCGTTGCGTGCCGATCTGATGGCGGGGCGGTTTGAGCCGGGGAAGCGGCTGGGTGAGGAGCGGCTGGCGGGGATTTACGGGGTGTCGCGGACGCCGGTGCGGGAGGCGTTGAGCCGGTTGTCGGCCGACGGCCTGGTGTCGCGGGAGGTGGACGGGTTGTATCCGTACCGGCCGCGGATCGACCAGTTGAATGACCTCTACGAGGTGCGGCTGACGTTGGAGCTGCGCGGGCTCGCGCGCGCGGCGGCGGATCCTGAGGTCCGGCATGACGCGGATCTGCTGGGTCCGGAGCTGGAGCGGTGGTACCGGTTGCGGGACGCGCCGCCGGGGCCGGACGCGGGGTTCGTGGAGTCCGACGAGCGGTATCACCTGACGCTGTTGGCCGCATCGGGGAACCCGCAGCTGGCCGAGGCTTTGCAGGTGGTGAACAACCGTATCCGTCCGGCGCGGATGTTCGACTATTTCACTGCCGAGCGGATGGCCGACACGATCGGCGAGCACATTGCGATCGCCGAAGGTGCTCTGGAGGGGCGGTACGAGGAGGCGACATCGATCCTGACCCGCCATATCGAAACTTCCAGGTCCATTGTGGTCGGCCGTGCTGAGGCTGCGCTGACGTGGGCGCATCTGGCGAACGCCGTCCGCCCCTAACCCCCTTTTCTCGAGAGTGAGTCCAGTCGTGTTCGACCGCATCCTCATCGCCAACCGCGGCGAGATCTCCCGGCGCATCACCCGCACCGCCCACCGCCTCGGCATCGCAACCGTCGCCGTCTACTCCGAAGCCGACGCCGCCTCCCTGCATGTGCGGGACGCCGACGAGGCCGTGTGCGTGGGCCCGGCCGCGCCTGCCGAGTCCTACCTGAACATGGACGCGATCCTCTCCGCGGCGAAAGACACCGGCGCGCAAGCGGTCCATCCCGGATACGGGTTCCTCGCGGAGAGCGCCGAGTTCGCGCGGCGCGTCGCCGCCGCCGGCCTCGTGTTCATCGGCCCCACCCCCGAGCAGCTCGAGCTGTTCGGCGACAAGGTGACCGCGCGCGAAGCCGCTACGCTCGCGGGTGTGCCCCTGGCTGCGGGGACCGCCGCGCTCGACAGCGCCGACGACGCCGTCGCCGCGGCAGCGACAGTCGGGTATCCGGTGATCGTCAAGGCCTCCGCCGGCGGCGGCGGGATCGGTATGCGCGTCGCCGAGGACCCCGCGCAGCTCGCTGACGTGTTCACCACCGTGCAGCGGCTCGCGGCCGACAACTTCGGTGACGACGCGGTCTACCTCGAGCAGTACGTGCGCCGGGCCCGGCACGTTGAAGTGCAGGTCTTCGGGGACGGGCAGGGCCGGGTCGTGAGCCTCGCCGACCGCGACTGCACCCTCCAGCGGCGCCACCAGAAAGTCATCGAGGAAGCCCCCGCGCCCGGACTGCCCGACACCGTGCGCAAGGCGATGCATGAAGCGGCCAGGGCCCTCGCCGCCTCCGCGAAATACCAGTCCGCCGGGACCGTCGAGTTCATCTACGACCCCGAACGCGAGACCGCGTCGTTCCTGGAGTTCAACACGCGCCTGCAGGTCGAACACCCCGTGACCGAGGCCGTACTCGGCATCGACCTCGTCGAGTGGATGATCCGCACCGCCGCAGGCGACGCCGGCTTCCTCGAAGGGCTCCCCGACACCGGGCCCGCCGTCAAGGGCGCCGCGGTCGAGGCGCGCGTCTACGCCGAAGACCCCGCCCGCGACCACCTCCCCTCCGCCGGGCTCCTCACCTGCGTCGACCTCCCCGCCGGGGCCAGGGTCGACACGTGGATCGAGCGGGGCCTGGACGTCCCGGCCGTCTACGACCCGATGCTCGCCAAGATCATCACCACCGGCCCCACCCGCGAAGCCGCCTGGGCCGCGCTGGCGGAAGCCCTGGGGGACACCCGGATCGAAGGCGTCCACACCAACCTCGGGCAGCTCGCCGCCGCCGCAGTGGACGACCGGGTCGCGGACGTCGCACACGACACCGGCACGGTCGCTTCGATCAGGGACGCGACGGCGCGGATCGACGTCCTCGCCTCCGGTGTGCTCACCACTGTCCAGGACTGGCCCGGCCGCATCGGCTACTGGCAGGTCGGCGTCCCCCCGTCGGGGCCCATGGACGACTACTCGTTCCGGCTCGGCAACCGCGCCCTCGGCAACCCCGAAGGCGCCCCCGGCCTCGAATGCACCATCGCCGGCCCCACCCTCCGCTTCAGCGCACCCGCCACCGTCTGCGTCACCGGCGCGCCGGCGCCGGTCACCCTCGACGGCGAGCCCGTCGACCAGTGGGAGCCGATCGACATCCCCGCCGGGGGCGTGCTGCATGTCGGTGCCGTCGCCGACGCCGGGGCCCGCACGTACGTGCTCTTCCAAGGGGGCCTGGACGTCCCGGTGTTCCTGGGTTCGGCATCGACGTTCCCGCCCGGGCGCATCGGCGGGTACACCGGCGACCAGCTGCGCACCGGCGACCGCCTCCTGCCCGCCAGCGCCGCGGGCCTGCAAGCGGTCCCGGTCCCGGTGGCGGAGCGGCCGGGCTTCGGGCACGAGTGGGACCTGGCCGTCACGCCGGGCCCGCAGCCGGCCCCGCACTACTTCACCGTGGCCGACATGGAGCGGATCTACGCTGCGGACTGGTCTGTGCAGGTCCACGCCGGGCGGTCCGGGGTCCGCCTGGACGGGCCGCGACCGGAGTGGGCGCGTACCGACGGCGGCGAGGCGGGCCTGCACCCCTCGAACCTGCACGACAACCCGTACTCGGTGGGGACGGTGAACTTCACGGGCGACACGCCCGCGCTCCTCGGTCCCGATGGGCCGAGCCTGGGCGGGTTCGCGTGCCCGTTCACTGTGACCACCTCGGACCGGTGGAAGCTCGGGCAGTTGCGCCCGGGCGACACTGTCCGGTTCGTGCCTGTCGGCGAGGCTGAAGCGGACCGGTTGCGCGCCAACCCGGTCGCGGCCCCTGTGCTGCTGGCTGATGCGAAGCACGACTCGGCGACGCTGGCCTTGATCGATGCCGGGGAGGACCGGCCTGCGGTCGCCTACCGGCGGGCCGGGGACGACGCGGTTCTCCTCGAATACGGGCCGATGCACCTCGACCTGGGGTTGCGGATGCGGGTCGGGGCGCTCATGGACGCCCTCGCCGCCGCCGACCCTGCTGGTTTGATCGACACCACGCCGGGGGTGCGCTCCCTTCACCTGCACGTCGACCCCGACGTGCTTCCGATCCGGTCGCTGACGGGGCTGTTGGTCGAGCTCGAGCAGGACCTGCCCGATATCGCCGACATGACCGTGCCCTCGCGGGAAGTGCGGCTGCCGATCTCCTGGAACGACTCGGTCGTGGACGAAGCGATCGCCCGGTACTCGACGAACGTCCGCGACGACGCGCTGTTCAACCCGTCCAACATCGAGTTCATCCGCCGCATCAACGGGCTCGACTCGGTCGAGGACGTCGCCTCGATCGCCACCTCCGCCGAATGGCTCGTCCTCGGATTGGGGGACGTGTACCTGGGTGCGCCCGCGGCCGTCCCGGTCGACCCGAGGCACCGCCTGGTGACCACGAAGTACAACCCGGCGCGGACCTGGACCGCCGAAGGCACCGTCGGTATCGGCGGGTCCTATATGTGCATCTACGGGATGGACTCCCCGGGCGGGTACCAGCTCGTCGGGCGCACCGCCCCGATCTGGGCGGGCCTGCGGGACCTCGCGTCGTTCCACGACGGCCTGCCCTGGCTGCTGCGGTTCTTCGACCGGGTCGTGTTCGAACGCGTCAGCGAGGACGAGCTCGCCGAGGTCCGCCGGGACCTCGCCGCCGGGCGCGCCGAGATCGACATCCGGCCCGGACGGTTCAAGTACGCCGACTACCGGCGGCTCCTGGCCGACAACGCCGCCGAGATCGGGGCGTTCCAGTCCCGGCAGGCCGCCGCGTTCGAAGCCGAGCGGCAGCGGTGGGCCGACGCGGGCGAGTTCGACCGCGACCACACCGAACCCGCACCCGCCCAGGGGCTCGCGGTCGACCTGAAGCCGGGGGAGACCCTCGTCGAGGCGCCGATGGCCGCCAGCGTGTGGCGCGTCAACGTGGCCGAGGGCGACACGGTGGCCGCCGGGGACACCATCGTGGTCCTGGAAGCGATGAAACTGGAGATGCCGGTGACCGCTGCGGCCTCCGGGACCGTGACGCGCGTGTTCGCGCGGCCCGGCGACCAGGCCGCGCCCGGCACGCCGCTACTCGTCATCACCGCATAACCGCCGCCAGACAGCCATCGTGGACAACGAGACAGGGGACAATGTGAACAGCGCCGCCGCACGCGTCCGGGCCGCCCACGCCCGATACACCGGCACCGACCGGCCCGAAGCATGGATTGCCGTCCGCGGCCTCGACGACCTCCTCGCCGAAGCCGAACGCATCGACGCCGCCGTGGCAGCCGGTGCGGTGCTGCCGCTGGCCGGGACCGTGTTCGCCGCCAAAGACAACATCGATGTCGCCGGACTCCCCACCACCGCCGCCGCCCCCGCGTTCGCGTATGAGCCCGAACGGGACGCCACCGGCGTCGCCCGGCTGCGCGCCGCGGGGGCGATCTGCCTGGGCAAGACCAACCTCGACCAGTTCGCGACCGGCCTGGTCGGCACCCGCAGCCCCTACGGGCCCGTCCGGGCCGCCGCCGACCCCGCCCGCATCTCCGGCGGGTCCTCCTCCGGGTCGGCCGTCGCCGTCGCCCAGGGCATCGTCGACTTCGCGCTCGGCACCGACACCGCCGGGTCCGGACGCGTCCCCGCCGCCCTGGGCGGCCTCGTCGGCATCAAGGCGACGCTCGGGCTCGTCCCCGTCGACGGCGTCGTCCCCGCCTGCGCCTCCTACGACTGCCTCACCGTCTTCGCCCCCGGCCTCGACCTCGCCGCCGAAGCGATCCGCACCATGACCGGCCCCAGCAGCCTCGACCCCGCCTCGAGGCCCTGGCCCGCCGACGCCCCCCTCGCCGCACCGCCGGCCCCCCGCATCGCCCTCCCGCACCCCGCCGCCCTCGACGCGCTCGACCCGGAGTTCCTGCCGCTGTGGGAGACTGCGGTCGCACGCTGCGAAACCGCCGGATTCACCACCGCTATTGTGGATGTGCAGGCGCTGCTGGACGCCGCGCTGCTGCTCTACGAAGGCGCGCTCGTCGCCGAACGGCACGCCGCGTTCGGCCGCCACCTCGACGCCGCAGGCACCGACCCCGTCGTCGCCGCCATCGTCCGCACCGCCGACAAGTTCTCCGCCGCCGACCTCGCCGCCGACCAGCAGCGGCTGCGCGCCATCCGCCTCGAAGCCGCCGCACTCCTGGAAGGGTTCGACGCGCTCCTGCTCCCGACCGCACCCCGCCACCCCACGCTCACCGAAGTCGCCGCCGACCCCGTCGGCGTCAACGCCGCCATGGGCACCTACACGAACTTCGTGAACCTCCTCGACATGGCCGCCGTCGCCGTCCCCGCCGGGCACGCCGGCACCAAAGGGTTCGGCGTCAGCCTCATCGTCCCCGCCTTCAACGACCAGACCGCCATCGACCTCGCCGCCCGCTACCTCGACCAGCCCGCACCACAGGTCGCACCCGCAGGCACCGACCTCGTCGTCTTCGGCGCCCACCTCCGAGGCGAACCCCTCAACCACCAGCTCACCGCACGAGGCGCACGCTTCACCGGCGAGATCCGCACCGCCCCGGCCTACCGGATGTACGCCCTCGACACGACCCCGCCGAAACCCCTCGTCGTCCGCGACGAGACCGGCGCGAGCCTGCCCGGCGAACGCTGGCAGCTGTCGGCGGCCGCGCTCGGCCGGTTCCTCGCCGCGCTCCCGGCCCCCATGACCCTCGGCAGCATCGAACTCGACGACGGCACCTGGGCCACCGGGTTCTGCGCCAGCGCCCCCGAAGGCGCCGAAGACATCACGGCAGCGGGCGGGTGGCGGGCCTGGCGCCAGTAGGGTGGGCCGCACACCGACCGAGACACTTGGAGCGCGCATGGTGCGATACGACCCGACCCTGGAAGCCCTGGCCCGCATCGAACGCAAACTCGACCTGGTCATGCAGCACCTGGAGATCCGCGACTACGCGCCCGCGCAGCCCGACCCGCTCGCCGAAGTACGCGACCTCGCCCGGCGCGGCAAGAAGATCCAGGCGATCAAGGTCTACCGCGAACTCACCGGCACCGGCCTGAAAGAAGCCAAAGACGCCGTCGAAGCCCTCGACGCCTGAACCGGCCGGTGCTGTCGTACCCGTGTGCGACCATGCGCTGATGGACTTCCCGACACTCCAGACACACCTGGCCGCCGACGCCGCACTCTTGCAGACCGCCTGCGCCGCAGCCGCACACGCACACGTGCCCACCTGCCCGGACTGGACCGGCGCCGACCTCCTCGACCACGTCACCGAAACCTACGACCACAAGATCCAGTCCATGCGGCAGCTGCGCGACCCCGGCGACGACTACCGCATCGCCCGGCCCGGCACCCCCGGGCAGCAGTACGCGGCCGCGCTCGCCGACCTCACCGCCGAGTTCGACCAGCGCGGACCCGACAGCCTCGCCTACACCTGGTACGGGCCCGACCAGACCGTCGGGTTCTGGATCCGCCGCATGGCCCACGAGACCCTCGTCCACCGCGTCGACGCCGAACTCGCCGCCGGCCTCCCGGTCGGCCCGGTCGATCCGGCGCTGGCCTGCGACGGGATCGACGAGATGCTGCAGGTCATGCTCACCTGGGGATCGAAGGCCTACCGGGAGCAGGTCGCGCCCGTCCTGGCGGACCATGACGGGCTGGTCGTCGCGCTCGACACCGGGGAGCGGGCGTGGACCGTCCGCATCGAAAACGGGACCATCGACGGCGTTGCAGGGATCGCGGCCGACGCGCATGCCGTCGTGAAGGGCGGGGCGGGCGAGCTCATGCTGTGGCTGTGGCGGCGCCTCCCGGTCGACGCCGTCGCGGTCGAGGGCGATGCGGGCCGGGCGGCGGGCGTGTACGACCTGATCGGGGCGTTCGCGCAATAGCGGCCCAGTGGACATGACGGTCACTCGCGGGATTCGGGTAGGGTCGCGGCCATGAAACCCCCGCCGCAGCCGACGGTCCGCCGCGCACTGGTAGCCGCCGTGTGGCTCGCGTGCGTCTTCGGCGGGCTCCTCGCCGCCGTGTGGGGCATCGCCTGGGCCCTCGAAGACGGGCCCCAGCCGAGCGTCGCCACCGTGGCCTCCGCGACGCACCTGGCCTTCCCCGAAGACACCGAGATCACCGCATCGGACCTGTCGCAGATGGAGTCGCCGACGCCGGGGGACCGGGCCGAGCTCACCGTCGAGATCCCCTCCGAGGACTTCGACGACTTCATCGCCGACAACGCGATGGAGGCGCCGCTGCTGGCCGGGACGACCCCGAACGGGACCGCGACGGGGATCATCCCGGCCGGATGCAACGACGAGATCTGCTACGCCGCCAGCATCATCGTCGGCAGCGACGCCGTCACCGTCGAACTCGACGTCACCCTCATCTAGCTAGGCGAAGAGAGCCGGTTCGCCGCGTTCGAGCGACAGCAGCCTTTCTTTGCGCCACAGGCCGCCGGCGTAGCCGGTGAGCTTCCCGTTCGCGCCGATCACCCGGTGGCAGGGGACGATGATCGCGATCGGGTTGCGGCCGTTCGCCAGCCCCACGGCCCGCACCGCTTTGCGGTCGCCGATCCGGTCGGCGATGTCCATGTAGGCGACGGTCTCGCCGTAGGGGATGCGGCACAGCTCGGCCCACACCCGCCGCTGGAAATCGGTACCGGCCGCCGCCAAAGGCAGGTCGAACTCCTTCAGGTCCCCGGCGAAATAGGCCTCGAGCTGGTCGACGGCGGCTTCCAGGACCGGGGTGGGCTCCTCGGGGCCCCAGGCGTCCTTCATCTCCTCGACGCCCATGTTGACGCAGGTGACGCCCTCGTCGGTGGCGGAGACGGCCATCAGACCCAGGGGCGATTCCATCTTCAGGTGCCTGGCAGTGCTGTTCATCGCATGCGCTCCTTCAATTCTCGTGCGGCAGGTGGTTCGTCGGGTGCTCGCTGGAGGCCCACAGGTACTGGACGGCGTAGGCCCGCCACGGCGCCCACGCGAGCGAGCGGGCCTCCAGGGCCTTCCCGGTCCCCAGGCCCAGGTTCCGGGCGCCTTTGACGACGCCGAGGTCGGTGGTGGGGAACGCGTCCGGGTCGCCCAGGGCCCGCATGGCGATCATCTCCACGGTCCACGGCCCCACCCCCGGCACGTGGGCGAGATCAGCGCGTGCTCGCGCCCAGTCGGCGCCGGGGCCGACGTCGACACGGCCCTCGGCCAGTGCCGCGGCGAGGGCGAGGACGGTGGCCTTGCGGCGCCCGGGCATCGGCAGGTGCGCGGGGTCGGCCCCGGCGATCGCCTCCGGGGACGGGAACAGCCGGGTGAGGCCGCCGTCGGGGTCCTCGACCGGTTCGCCGTAGCGTTCGGCCAGGCGGGCCGCGACGGTGGCGGCGGAGGCGGTGGCGATCTGCTGGCCGATGACGGCGCGGATCGCGTACTCGGGGCCGTCGGCTTTGCGCGGCACCCGCCGCCCCGGGGTCTTCGCCACGAGCGGGGCGAGGACCGGGTCGGTGGTGAGGGCCTCGGTGGGGGCGTACGGGTCGGCGTCGAGGTCCAGGGCCCGCCTGCAGCGGGCGACGGCGGCGGTGACGTCCCGCAGGTCCGAGACGCGCAGGCGGCATTCGATGTAGCCCGGGCCGGGTTTCAGGGCCGCGGTGCCGGGGCCGTGGGGCAGGCGCAGGGTGCGCCGGTAGGCGCCGTCCCGCCATTCCTCGACGCCGGGCGCGGCGGCGGCGGCGAGGTGCCCGAACAGGTTCGACGGTTCGAACGGTTCCCGGTAGGCCAGGCGCAGCGTGATCGCGCCCCCGCCGGACGTGTTGCGGCCCTTGGCTTTGGTACGCAGTTCGGTGGGGGAGCAGGCGAAGACGTCGGCGACGACGCGGTTGAACGCCCGGATGGAGGCGAACCCGGCGGCGAACGCGACCTGCCCCATCGGCAGATCGGTGGATTCGATGAGGGTGCGGGCGACCTGGGCCCTCTGGGCGCGGGCCAGCGCGGCCGGTCCGGCCCCGACCTCGCTGATGAGGAGGCGTTCGAGTTGCCGCAGGGAGTAGCCGAGGCGCTGGGCGAGTCCGGCGGCGCCGTCGCGGTCGACGACGCCTTCGCCGATCAGGCGCATGGCGCGGGCGCAGACGTCGGTGCGCCAGTCCCAGGCGGGGGAGCCGGGGGAGGCGTCGGGGCGGCAGCGTTTGCACGCGCGGTAGCCGGCTTCCTGGGCGGCCGCGGCGGACGGGTAGAACCGTTGGTGTTCGCGTTTGGGTTTGACCGCGGGGCAGGAGGGGCGGCAGTAGATGCGGGTGGAGGTGACGGCGAGGAACACCCAGCCGTCGAAGCGGGCGTCGCGGCCGGCGACGGCGGCCTGGAGCCGCTCCTCGCTGCCGGTGATCGCTGGGAAGTCCATGCTCTCAAGGGTGCCCGGCGGGTACGACATCGACTAGCCAGAATTCGACATCACGGTTCGGGGAGGTGGAGGCGGTCGACCGCCTCGCGCGAGCGGCGGGCGGGTCGGCGGTCGTAGCGGGCGGTCGTGGCGGGTGAGGCGTGGCCGACCAGGGACTGGGTGATGGCGAGGTCGACGCCGGCGTCGAGGAGTTCGCCGATGAACGTGCGGCGGAAGTCGTGGGGGGTGTGGCGGCGCTGCCCGGCCTCGACCAGGCGTTTCATGAGCAGGTCGGCGATGGCCTGGCCGGTCATGCCGGACAGGCGGGTGCCGGTGCGGCGCAGGCGTCCGGCCTTGTTGATCGGGCAGAACAGGGCGCCGGGGTCCTGGCCGCGGACGGCGGTCCACCGGTCGATGCGGGCCTGGGCGGCCTCGGTGACGTAGACGGCGCGTTCCTTGTTGCCTTTGCCGACGATGCGGATGGAACGCTCTGCGGGGTCGTAGTCGGCCAGGCGCATCGAGGCGATCTCGCTTCTGCGGCAGCCGGTGGAGTAGAGGGTGGCCAGGACGGCGGCGTCGCGGGCCCCGGCGGGGCCGGGGTCGGCGTCGCACGCGTACAGGGCCGCGCCGAGCGCTTCGGCGTCGACGGCCTGGCCGACGGGGAGCCTTTGGGCTTTGACCGGTTGCAGGTCGCAGGCCCGCTGGTAGTCGTCGGCGGCCATCAGGTCGAGGCGCCAGGCTTCTTTGAGGACGCGGCGCAGGGCGGCGAGGTGCTTGTTGACGTACGCGCCGGACCAGCCCGCGTCGATCATGGCCGCGCGCAGCCGGGAGGTGTGCTCGTAGCGCAGCAGGTGCCACGGCTGGCCTTCACCGACGGTGTCGGGGTCGCCGGAGAGGAGCTGGGCGATGCGGTCGAGGCAGCCGCGCATGGTCCGGCGCGACTCGGCCGACCCGAGCGTGTCCAGGTACGCCCGGTACGGGTCCGCCCCGGTTCCTTGCGGTGCGGGGGCGGCGGGCCAGTCGATCCCGGCGATCTCAGCGGACATGCGTCCCACGATAGTCCAAGCCCCGCAGTCATTCCGGTGTCCGGGCGGCGGCCATGTCCCGCAGTTTCCGCACGGTGCGGAGGTTCCGGGCGGTCGCCTCCAGACCCTTGAGGGGCTTCCAGAACCCGGTCCGCTCCAGCGTGGAGGTGCCGAGCCCGGCCGGGTAGTACACCCACACCTCGGTGCCGTCCACATGCGCTTCCTCGGCCTGTCCTTCCGGGACCGCCAGCGCCGGGGCGGGCCCGGACAGGAACGTCACCGTCACTTTCGACACGTCCAGGTCCCGGCCCGCGAACGGGTCCGATGCGGCGATCCGGTCGATCTGGGCCGCGGTGCGGACCATCACCGGGACGGCGTGCCCGAACCGGTCCTCGATCACCGCGCCCACCTCGCGTGCGACCGCGCCGGCGTCCAGGCCGGAGTCCAGGACGATGTTCCCCGACTGGATGTAGGTGCGCACCCGGTCGAACCCGGCCTTGCCGAGGGCGTCGCGCAGGTCGGCCATCGGGACCTTCCGGTGCCCGCCGACGTTCACACCGCGCAGTAGCGCCACATAGGTCGTCACGGATGCCCCTCTCGCCGCAGTGGACCGAACCTACCCCGACGGTACGACACTGTCCGGCGTGGCAAGATCGGCAGCTATGAGCCCGGCGTTCCGCACCACCACCATCGCCGTCCACACCGGACGCCGCGAACACGTCCGCGACCTCACCGGCGACTGCGAGGCGTTCCTGTCCTCAGTGGGCGCCCGCGACGGCCTGCTCAACGTGTTCGTCCCGCACGCCACCGCCGGGATCGCCGTCATCGAGACCGGCGCGGGCTCCGACGAGGACCTCCTGGACGCCCTCGCCGACCTCCTCCCGCGCACCGACCGGTGGCGCCACCAGCACGGCTCGACCGGGCACGGCCGGGACCACGTCCTGCCCGCCCTGGTCGCCCCGCACGCCACCCTCCCGGTCGTCGCCGGGCGCATCGCCCTGGGCACGTGGCAGTCGGTGCTGCTGGTCGACACCAACCGCGACAACCCCGACCGGACCGTCCGCCTGAGCTTCCTGGGCTAGGCGGCCGCGTCCAGGCGCTCGCGCTGGCCCGCGTCGAGCTTCAGGTCGAGCCCGGCGGCGGCCTCGTCCAGCTGCGCCACCGACGACACCCCGACCAGGGGGATCACCGGCGCCGCGAGGCCGGCCAGCCACGCCAGCACGACCTGGCCCCGCGTCGCCCCCGTCTCCGAGGCGACCTCGTCGAGGACCTTGAGGCGCGCGTCGGTGCCGGGGTGGCGGTAGTGGTCCCCGAGCGGCTTCGCCGGGTTCGTGTACGACCCCGACAGCAGCGAGGAGTACGCGAGCACCGCCATGCCCTCGGTTCCGGCGATGAAGTCGAGGTCGGTGTCGGCGGCGTGGACGTGCCCGCCCTCGGGCAGCACCGCCCCCGGGCGCGGCTTCAGGTAGGAGTAGCGGTTCTGCATCGCCGTGTACGCGGCCGCGCCGGTGGCCGCGGCGATCTGCCGGGCCCGCTCGACGCGCCACGCGGTGTGGTTCGACGCCCCGACCATCCGGGTCTTCCCCGCCCGCACCACGGCGTCGAAACCGGCGACCGTGTCCTCGATCGGCGTGGCCCGGTCGTCGCGGTGCGACCAGAACAGGTCCACGTAGTCCGTGCCGAGGCGCTCCAGCGACTCCTCGAGCCCGGCGCCGATCCGTTCGGGCGTCAACGGCTCCGAATGCTCCAGGCCGCCGCCGGGGAACGAGGGACGGCGCCCCACCTTCGTCGCGATGACGAGGTCCCCGCGGTTGCCGCGGGCGGCGAGCCAGCGGCCCAGCAGCAGCTCCGACTCGTCGCCGGTGCCTCCGGGAATCCAGAACATGTAGCAGTTGGCGGTGTCGATGAAGTTCCCGCCCAGTTCGGTGAACCGGTCGAGGATCGCGAAGCTCGTCGCCTCGTCCTGCACGCCGCCCAGGGCCATCGCCCCCAGGCACAGGCGCGACACGCCGATCCGGTCCGGTCCCAATGCGATCCGCTCCACAGCGGTCTCCTTCCGTTCGCTTCTCTTGCTTCCGACGCTAGGGCTTGGAGTGGACTCCAGCGCAAACCCGCAGGCAGGCGACGTGGAGTATCCTCGTTTCTCGTGGCAGACAATGCAACGGCGGCGACCTACACGATCGGCGAGTGCGCGCGCCGCTCCGGATTCACCATGGACACGCTCCGGTACTACGAGCGCATCGGCTTGATCGACGAGGTCGGGCGGACCGCGACCGGGCAGCGGCGGTTCACCGACGCCGACCTCGAATGGCTCGGCACGTTGAAATGCCTGCGCGACACCGGGATGCCCGTGGAGCAGATGGCCCGCTTCGCCGACCTCGTCCGCGAAGGCGACCAGACGATTCCCGAACGCATCCGGCTCCTGGAGGCCCACCGGGTCGCCGTCGACGCCCGCATGGACGACCTCGCCGCGAAACGCGACTACATCTCCGGGAAGATCAAGTACTACCGGGGCGTATTAACGGTCGACACCGGTGACGGCGGTGGCGATACTCGACGCGTGCAGCACACCCTCCACGCCCGCGCGATCGCCGCACGGCTCGCCGCCGACCCCGCCCCCGGCACACTCGGTATCGGCCTGTTCGGGTCCGTCGCGGCAGGCACCGACCACCCGCATTCGGACATCGACCTGATCGCCGCCGCCGAACAGGACCCGGGGACCGAAGTCCGCCAGGTCGAGGGCCGCATGGTCACCCTCACCCGCACCAGCGCCGAGGATCTCGAAGGCGCGTTCACGCGCCCGTGGGAAGCCATCACTGCTGTCAACGGCTGGCGGGGCGCACAGATCCTCTACGACCCGGCCGGGCTCATGGCCCGCCTCCAGGCCCGCGCACACCAGTGGACATGGGACGACCTCCCGGACGCGAACCACTGGGCCGCAGGCGAACTCGTCGGCCTCGCCGAAGAGGTCCACAAGGTCTGCGGAATGCTCGCCCTCGACCGGCCCCGGGCCGCGGCCGCGAACCGCCAGGTCCTCGCCCTGCGGCTCGGCCACCCGATGGCCGCGGCACACCAGATCCTCGCCGACTCCGAGAACGACCTGTGGGACGCCCTCGCCGACACCCTCGGACCGCTCTGGGCGCAGGCGTGGGACGCCGCCACCGGGGTCACCGGCTGCGACCACGACACCGGGACCCGCGCCGCACTCAAGCTCTACTGCCTCGCCGCCGCCGCACTCGAAACCCGCCTCGACGGCAGCGACCGGGACATCGTCCGCACCGCACGCGACCTGGCACTCGACACCTACCGCAGGAGGCCCTGATCCGCCGCCACGTCCTCACCGGAGCCCCCGGCGCCGGAAAGACCACCGTCCTGCGCCACCTGGCCGAGGCCGGGCACACCACGGTCGCCGAAGCCGCCACCGACCTCATCGCAACCGCCCAGGCCGCAGGCGACGACACCCCGTGGGAGCGGCCCGGATTCACCGACCAGATCGCCGCCCTCCAACGCGAACGCCAGACCGCCGCCGACCGACTGCCGGGCCCCGACCAGTGGTTCGACCGGTCCCCGGTGTGCGCGCTCGCGCTGGCCCGCTTCACCGGCAACCCCGTCGGGCCCGTCCTCACCGCCGAACTCGACCGCATCAAGCACGAATGCGTCTACGAAACCCGCGTGTACCTGCTCGACCTGCTCGGGTCCATCGAGGCGACCCCGGTGCGCCGCATCGACCTCGCAGGCGCCCGCCGCTTCGAGCAGGTCCATATAGCGGCCTACGTCGAGCACGGCTACGACATCGTCCGCATCCCGCCAGCGCCCCCGGCCGACCGCGCCCGGCTCCTCCTGGACCTCGTGAAGGACCCCCGTTGAGCGAACCGGCCGCCGACCTCGCCCGCAACCTCGCCGAAGTCCTCGCCGACCCCGTCGGCTCCTAGGGGTCAGGCCGGGTCGAGGCCGACCAGGCCCCTCGCATAGTTCACTGTGGACCGCTGGTAGCGGGGGAGATGCGGCGCGAGGGCGATCAGGGCGACCGACAGGCCCTCCCGGTCGCGGCCGAGCTTCGCGAGGGTCAGCGCCTCGCACATCGCGAGGGCGTCGTCGTACTCGTTCGAGCCGCGCCCACGCTCTTCGGCCAGGATCTCCAGGGCCCGTTCGGGTTCGCCGAGCTCGCGCAGCGACGACGCCATCTGGATCGACACCCGGCGGCGCCGCACCCCGGCAAGGCCCGCGGCGATCGCCCGCTCGTAGTAGCCGACAGCCTCGGCCGTGCGGCCGGTCGAGTCGTGTGCGCCGCCGACCTCGAACAGCGCCACCGGGTCCTCAGGCCCGCACTCGGCGGCGAGGTCCTTCATCGCGGCGACGAACGCGTCCTCGCCGTACTCGTCGATCCGGTCCCACAGCGCGGCTACACGCGCCTCCCAAGCCTCATTCGTCATGCCCCGCAACCTACGCCACCGCGAAGACCATTCGCCTACCGGTCGGTCAGGCCGTCGGGGAGCGCACCGAGCCCGCCCAGCAGGACCAGGCGCTCATCGGCGTCCAGCACCTCGTAGACCGGCGCGTCGAGCCGGTTCGTCTCCGCTTCGATCGCCTCGCGTGCCGGACCGGGCTCCAACGCCTGGATGCCCTCGGCCGTCAGGCCCGCCGCACCCCAGGCGGCCCGGTGCGCATCGGCCCGGTAGTGCCGCAGCGCCTCCACCCGCGACGCCAGCAGCGCCGACGGCGACGCCCCCGCAGGCTCCCACACCGGCGTCAACACCCGAAACACCAGGCCCCCAGTCGCCTGCCCGGCCTCCAGCAGCCGCCCCACCAGCGGCACCACCGCCTCGACCGCGGCCAGGCCCGGCATCGACGGACTCGGCCGGTACGACCACAACCGCTCCGCGGTCGCCGCGAGGACCCGGTCGGCCTCCAAGACGACCTCGCGGCCCCGCTCGGTCAGATGCCAGCACCCGTCGATGCGCTCGACCAGGCCCGGCGCCTCGGCGGCGTCCGGATCGAACGGCCAGTACGCCATCCGCGCCGCCAGCGCCGCCTCCGGCACCGGGTGGTCCAGCAGCGCCGGGAACACGTCGATCTCCACCCCCGGCTTCAGGCCCCGCCGCGCATACAGGTCCCTGATCTCAGGGCGCGCCGCGCGCCGCAGCGACACGTGGACCCGGTCGATCACGGGACGGATGACAGCGGCATACGACATGCGAACCTCCTTGCGGGGGAAATAGAATCCGACCTCATGATCGCATCCGCGCCGCTCGCCGCGCTCACCGCCGAAACCGCCCGCCTCGACACCGTCCTGGCCGGACTCGCCGACACCGACTGGGCCGCACCGACGCGCTGCACCCCCTGGGACGCCGCCGCGCTCACCGCGCACATCACCGGAGCCCTCGCCCGCCTCGGCCCCATGCTCGACGCCCCCGAACCCCCCGAAGCGCTCGTCGACGCCGCCGGGTACTACCGGCCCGACGAACGCTTCTCACCCGAGACCAACCACATCCGCGTCGACGCCGCCACCGAAGCCGCCGCCGACGGGGGACCGGCCCTCGCCGCCCGCTTCCACACCACCAGCCGCGACGTCCTCGACCGGTGCGCCACCGAACCCGCGGGACGGCGCGTCACCACCCGCCACGGCGACCCCATGACCCTCGCAGACTTCCTCACCACCCGCGTCGTCGAAACCGCCGTCCACGGCATCGACCTCGCCGACGCCCTCGACCGGCCCCGCTGGACCACACCCGAAGCCGCCGCACACGTCACCGCGCTCCTCCTCGGACCCGGCTACGACACCGCGCTGGCAGGCCTCGGACTGGATCAGGTGGCGTTCATCGCGAAGGCCACCGGCCGCGACCCGTTCACCGGCACCGAACGCGCCGCGGTCGAGGCACGCGGTATCACCTGGCTCGCGCTCGGCTAGCAGCTCGACGCGGTGTAGTCCAGCAGCGCGGTCTTCTCGGCCTCGTCGACACTCAGATGCCACTCGGTCTTGACCTCGACCCACGCCCAGATATAGGCGCACCACACCGCTGCATCCGTGGGCATCCACTCGGCCGGGTCCTGATCCGACTTGGACCGGTTCGAGGAGGCCGTCACCGCGATGAGATGCCAGTTGTTCTCCTGCCAGTTCGCGTACACCCGGCGGTCCTCGGTGGTCCAGTCGACCGCACCCGAACCCCACGCTTCCTTGAGCGGCACGAAATGGTCGATGTCGATGTCACCCGAGGCGGTCACCGTCTCGCCGTCATACATCGAGATCCACTCGCCGGTCATCGCCGCATCGCAGTCGGCCTCGCTCAGCGCACCCGTGCGGTCCTGCTTCACCAGGACGTCGTCGCGGGCGTCGCACCCGTTGCCGTCGTCGTCCTTCCAATGCGGGAACAGCGACCGGTCATAGCCCGAGTCGCGCTCCCCGGCGACCTCCAACGACTCGATACCGGCGGTCAGATCAGCCGCATCCACCGCGACGGTGAACGGCGCGGTGTCACTGAACTCGTTCGACACCTGCGTACCGGCCCCCGCCGGGGCACCGGACGTCGCGTCATCGGCGAGACCGGACAGGTCGGAGCACCCGGCCGCGAACACGAGCGGGAAAACCAGGAGCAGACGGGGAATGCGCACAGGCGGCGTCCTAACGGGACGAGAACGGGCAGGTCGACGCAGCGATGCGCCCGGGGTGTTCGCAACGTAACACAAACAGTTCCGCCGCAACAAGACCGCTCCTGCTAGATTCCCCCGAATGATCGTATGGCTCAACGGCAACTTCGGCGCCGGCAAGACCACGACCGCGCGCCTGCTCAAAGACGCCCTCCCCGCCCGCGTCTTCGACTCCGAGCACATCGGATACCTCCTGCGCCCCATCATCGGCGACCTCCCGCACTACGACTTCAAAGAATGGGACCCCTGGCGCGGCCTCACCATCGAGACCGCCCGCCAAGTCCTCGACTACGTCGGCGGCACCCTCGTCATCCCCCAATCCGTACTCCAACACCACTACTGGACCGAACTCACCGACGGCTTCGCACAACACGGCATCCCCCTGCGCGCCTTCACCCTCCACGCCGACCGCGACACCTTCCGCCAGCGCGTCGAAGCGGACACCGAAGAACCCACCGCCAAGCAGTGGCGCCTCGACCACCGCGACACCTACGAGACCGCCCTCCACGAATGGATGCGCGACGCCACCGACGTCATCGACACCACCCACCGCACCCCCGCCGAAGTCGCCGACCACCTCACCACGCTCGTCCACCAGGGGAAACCCGCAACCGCCTGAAAACGTCACACCCGGGCGCGACGATGGGGACGAGCAGCCACACGACACGGCAAAGGAGCCTCCCATGGCCTACCTCGTCCTCATCGGCACCCGCAAAGGACTCTTCACCGCCCGCTCCGACGACCGCACCACCTGGACCGTCGACGGCCCCGTCAAACTCGACGACGACGGCTTCACCGCCGTAGCCGAGATCTACGCCGCCGCCTGCGACCCCGCCACCGGCCGCGTCCTCGTCGGCGCCTCCACCTTCTTCGGACCCTCCATCTGGCGCTCGAACGACCACGCCCAGACCTGGTCCGAACCCGAGAACGCCCCCATGGCCTTCCCCCAGGACCTGCCCTACCGGCCCCTGGACTTCTCCGACGACGCCGGCACCGACCGCCCCGACTCCGACCAGACCAACACCGTCAAACGCATCTGGCAGCTCACCTACGGCCCCGGCCAGCGCGTCTGGGCCGGCGTCGAACCCACCAGCCTCTGGACCTCCGACGACGGCGGCGACACCTTCACCTTCAACCAGGCCCTCTGGGACCACCCCGAACACACCACCTGGGCCTCCGGCGCCGGCGGACCCGCCGTCCACACCATCGTCCCCGACCCGAACAACGAACAACACCTCACCGTCGCCATCTCCTCAGGCGGCATCTACCAGACCGGCGACGACGGCAAGACCTGGACCGGCATCACCAAAGGCATCACCGTCGACTACGGCCCCGACACCGAACCCGACTCCGGCCAGTGCATCCACAAAGTCACCCGCGACGCCGCAGGCACCCTCTACGCCCAATCCCACGGCCCCGCCTACCGCGCCACCCGCCCCGACGGCGGCTGGGAGAACATCTCCGCCACCCTCCCCTCCAACTTCGGATTCGCCATGGTCGCCCACCCCACCGACGCCGGCACCGTCGTCGCCTGGCCCGTCGGCGAATCCATGGACCGCACCCCGCCCGGCCACCACATCAGCGCCTGGCGCACCACCGACTCCGGCGACACCTGGACCAAGTGGGGGACCGGCCTCCCCGCCGAACCGTACTTCGGGACCGTCATGCGCGACGGCGCCTGCACCGACTACGCCGCCGACCCCGGCTGGTACTTCGGCACCCGCTGCGGCGACGTCTGGGCCGCCGACGACACCGGCCACTGGCACCCCGTCGCCGCCCACCTGCCCGACGTCCTGTGCGTCCGCGCCATGGAGACCCCGTGAACATCGACGTGAAACTCCCCGCCGCGCTGGCCTCCGAGTGCGGCGGGGTCCGCCACCTCGACATCGTCGTCCCGGAGGAGGCGACCCTCGGGGACGTGCTCGACCGGGTCGCCGCGGCCCACCCGCGGCTGGGGCGGCGGCTGCGGGACGAGGCCGGGCGGCTGCGCCGGTACGTGAACGTCTATGTCGGCGACGAGGAGAGCCGGCGCCTGCAGGGCCTGGAGACGCCGGTGCGGGGGTTCGACGTGCAGATCCTGCCGTCGATCGCCGGAGGGTGAACACGCAGCGAGGGGGGGGGGGGGGGGGGGGGGGGGGGGCCCTGGGGGGGGGGGGGGGGGGGGGGGGGGGGGGGGGGGGGGGGGAAAAAAAAAAAAAAAAAAACCCCCCCCCCCCCCCCCCTCCCCCCCCTCCCCCCCCCCCCCCCCCCCCCCCCCCCCCCCCCCCCCCCTCCCCCCCCCCCCCCCCCCCCCCCCCCCCCCCCCCCCCCCCCCCCGCCCCCCCCCCCCCCCCCCCCCCCCCCCCCCCCCCCCCCCCCCCCCCCCCCGTTACTGCCGGGCCGGGACCTGCGTGCGCTCTGGCCCGAGCGCGGCCCCGACGAGAAGGTGTCGCTGTCGCGGCGCGCGGGCGAGGGGCTGGCGGTGCTCCATGCGGTGCCGTCGCCGCCGATCGGCCCGGCCGACTGGGGCCCGGGACTTCGACGGGCGCGCCGAATGCTGGTTCGGGATCTGAGTACGCAGCGCAGGCCCGCCGTCAACGGGTTGTAGGGATCGCAGCCGCTCGCGTCAAGAAAACGTATGGATTCGCGATCATCGATCACGAAACGGGTTTTCCCTGGTTTGCCGGACTACGATCCTGCAGCGAAAGGAGCACACCCTTGACCGCTCAGACCAGTGCAGACACCGCCGACCCGGGGCTGGAGTCGCACTCCGACCGCCCGCGCACCCCCACCCCCCGGGGGACCGCGAAGCTCGCCCTCCTCGTAGGCGCCCTCGGCGTCGTCTACGGCGACATCGGCACCAGCCCGATCTACGCCCTCCAGACGATCTTCAACCCCGCCGACCCGCACCCGGTGCCCACGAACATCGCGAACGTCTACGGCGTGATCTCGCTGATCTTCTGGTCGCTCGTGCTCATCGTGACGGTCTTCTACGTCGGCCTCGTGATGCGCCTGGACAACGACGGCGAGGGCGGCATCATGGCCCTCATCACGCTGATCCGCCGCCACAGCCAGGGCCGGGGCCGCAAGGCCGGGCTCGCGCTCGCCGCGCTCGGCATCTTCGGCGCGGCGCTGTTCCTCGGCGACAGCATGATCACGCCCGCGATCTCGGTGCTCTCGGCCGTCGAAGGCATCAAGACGGTCAACCCCGACCTCGAGACGTTCATCATCCCGGCCACGGTCGCGATCATCGTGCTGCTGTTCGCGTTCCAGCGCAAGGGCACCGCCGTCATCGGCAAGTTCTTCGGGCCCATCATGATCGTGTGGTTCACCGTCCTCGCGGTGCTCGGCATCGGCGGCATCGCCAGCAACCCCGAGATCCTCCGGGCCCTCTCCCCCGTGTACGCGGTCGACTTCCTGTTCGGCCACTTCGGCATCGCGTTCTTCGCGCTCGCCGCGGTCATCCTGACGTTCACCGGCGCCGAAGCGCTGTACGCGGACATGGGTCACTTCGGGCGCAAGCCGATCTCACGCGCGTGGCTGTTCATGGTCTTCCCGGCGCTGCTGCTCAACTACATGGGCCAGGGCGCGCTCATCCTGGAGGACACCGGGAACATCCAGGGCTCGTTCTTCCTGCTCGCCCCCGAGTGGTCGCGCATTCCGCTGCTGGTCCTGACGGGCATGGCCACGGTGATCGCCTCGCAGGCCGTCATCAGCGGCGCGTACTCAGTGGCCTCGCAGGCCTCGGAGCTGGGCTACCTGCCGCGCCTGCGCGTCGCGCACACCTCGGAGCACCACTACGGCCAGATCTACGTGCCGTGGATCAACTGGCTGCTCATGGTCTCGGTCCTGATCCTGGTGTTCGCCTTCCAGACCTCTGAGGCGCTGGCGTTCGCCTACGGCATGGCCGTGATCGGGACGATCGTCATTGTCACCGTGCTGTTCCTGTACTTCGCGCGCGTCCGCTGGGGCACGCCGAGGTGGGTGCTGTGGACCGGCGGCGGCATGCTGCTGGCGCTCAACGTGACCTTCCTGGCCGCGAGCAGCACCAAGATCATCCACGGCGCGTGGCTGCCGCTGCTCATCGGCGTCACCGCGTTCACCGTGATGATCACGTGGCAGCGCGGCCGGGAGGTCGTCTCGGCCGAGCGCGAGCGCCGCGAGGGGCCGCTGCGGGAATTCGTCGACAAGATGCGCCGCGGCGAGCCGAAGGCCGCCCAGGTGCCGGGCACCGGCGTGTACCTCGGCCGGGGCAACGCGACCGCGCCGCTGGCGCTGCGGGCCGCTTTGGAGCTCAACCACGCCCGGTACGCGCAGACCGTGGTGCTCGCGGTCCAGACCGAGCCGGTGCCGCGCGTCCCGGACGACGAGCGCATCATCGTCGACGACCTCGGGAACTGCCAGGACTCGGTCATCCACGTGACCGCCCGCTTCGGCTACGCCGAGACCCCCGACGTGCCGCGCGCGCTGAGCCTGGTGCGCCCCGAGCAGTCCGAGGGCCGCAAACTCCGCCTGGACAAGGCCGTGTACTTCCTGTCCACGATCCAGCTGAAGGCCGGGACGGAACCGACGATGGCGACCTGGCGCAAGCACCTGTTCATCGCCACCTCGCACATCACCTCGGACGCGGCCGAGCACTTCCAGCTGCCGAGGGACCGCACCATCATCGTCGGCTCCCACATCGAGGTCTGACCTCGCCGGTACTGCACGGCCCGGGCGGAAACGCCCGGGCCGTTCTGCGTCCGGGGCTTGACACGGCGGGTACGGGACCGGGTAGAGTGAACCGCGCTTTACCGATAAACACCATGTGCTCTACCGCCAGGAAGGCCCCTAATGAGCAACGACGCCGTTTCCGCCGTCATCAACGTCGACATCGAAGGCCCCCAGATCAGCAAGCACGTGTACGGCCACTTCGCCGAGCACCTGGGCCGCTGCATCTACGGCGGGTTCTACGTCGGCGAGGACTCCGACATCCCCAACGAGGGCGGCATCCGCCTCGACGTCGTCGAAGCCCTCCGGGCCCTCGACATCCCCAACCTGCGCTGGCCCGGCGGCTGCTTCGCCGACGAGTACCACTGGATGGACGGCATCGGCCCCAAAGAGGACCGCGCCGCCATGATCAACACCCACTGGGGCGGGGTCGAGGAGAACAACCACTTCGGCACCCACGAGTTCATGGCCCTGTGCGAGCTGCTCGAGACCGAGCCGTACATCTCCGGCAACGTCGGCTCCGGCACCGTCCGCGAGATGAGCGAGTGGGTCGAGTACCTCACCCGCGACGGCGACTCCCCCATGGTCCGCCTGCGCAAGCAGAACGGCCGCGAAGAGCCGTGGAAGGTCAAGTTCTGGGGCCTGGGCAACGAGACCTGGGGCTGCGGCGGCAACATGACCGCCGAGCAGTACGCGCTCGACGCCCGCAAGTACGCCACCTACTGCCGCGACTACGGCGACAACAAGCTCTACCGCATCGCCGCCGGGGCCGCCGACTTCAACTTCGAGTGGACCAAGACGCTCATGGAGCAGCTGAGCCACATCGGCTGCCAGCGCGTCGAGCGCAAGCTCTACTCCGCCGTCTCCGTGCACTACTACACGATCGCGGGCACCTGGGACAAGAAGGGCGACGCGAAGGACTTCTCGACCGACGAGTACTACACGACGATGCTCAAGGCCAACCGCACCGACGAGCTCCTCACGGGCCACGCCAACGTCATGGACCTGTACGACCCGACCAAGGAGATCGGGATCGTGCTGGACGAGTGGGGCACCTGGTGGGACGTCGAGCCCGGCACCAACCCCGGGTTCCTGTACCAGCAGAACACGATGCGCGACGCGCTCGTGGCGAGCCTCCACTTCGACATCTTCCACAAGCACGCCGACCGGCTCGTGATGGCCAACATCGCGCAGACGGTGAACGTCCTCCAGGCGATGATCCTCACCGACCCCGACTCGGGCGCGCTGGTGCTCACCCCGACCTACCACGTGTTCCAGATGAACAAGGGCCACCAGGACGCCGCGAGCCTGCGCGTGGACGCCCCGAAGGGCCTCCCGGTCCGCGAGGTCGACGGCAAGGAGCTGCCGACGGTGTCGGTCTCCGCTTCCCGCAAGGACGGCCGCCTGCTCGTCTCGCTGTCGAACCTGGACGCCGAGGCCGCACAGGACGTCGAGATCGACCTGCGCGGCGGCGGCCTGGGCGCGTACGAGGCGCTGATCCTCACCGCCGACACGCTGCAGTCGCACAACACGCCTGAGGCGCTCGAGGCCGTGGCGCCGCGCGCGCACGAGGGCGTGAAGCTCGAGGGCTCGAAGCTGCGCGTGCACCTGCCCGCGCACTCGTTCGTCACCGTGAGCGGCGACCTCGCGTGAGCGAGCGCTTCACCGTCCGCGTCGGCGCCGCTGGCGCCGACGCGGCCCCCGAACTGTGGGGCCTGTTCATCGAGGACCTGAACGACGCCCTCGACGGCGGACTCAACGCCGAGCTGGTCCGCAACGGCGACTTCGAGTTCAACGAGGCCGACAGGGCCGGTTGGAACGCGCTCACCGGGTGGACCGCCACGGGCGGTGTCGAAGTACGCCAGGACGACCCGGTGCACGAGAACAACGCGCAGCACGTGCGCCTCACCGGCCCGGCGGGCCTGGAGAACGAGGGCTGGGACGAGGTCGGCCTGGTCGAGGGCGACCGGCTCAGGCTGTCGTGTTTCGCGCGGGCGCACGGCGAGTCGGTCGTGCTGGGGTTCGGTGTCGGCGACCTCGCCGGAGCGGACGCCGAGGTGGCGCCCGGCGGGTGGCGGCTGATCGAGGTCGATCTGGTCGCGGTGCGCGGCGGCCGGGCCCGGCTGCATGTCGGCATCGCGGCGGGTGCCGTGGACCTGGACTGCGTCTCGCTGCGGCCCCTCGGGCCTGACGGCGAGCCGCTGACGTTCCGTCCCGATCTCCTTGCGGCGCTGCAGGACCTGAAGCCGAGTTTCATCCGCTTCCCCGGCGGGTGCGTGGCGCACGGGCTGGGCCTGGAGAACCTGTACCACTGGAAGCGCACGATCGGGCCGCGCCACGAGCGCGAGCAGATCCGCAACCTGTGGGGCTACCACCAGTCGCGCCAGATCGGGTACGTCGAATACTTCGAGCTGTGCGCGGCCACGGGCGCGACGCCGGTCCCGATCGTCGCGGCGGGCGTGTGCTGCCAGAACACCCCGGGCGGCGGCGCGCCGATCCCCGAGGCCGAGATGGGCCAGTACGTTCAGGACGTGCTCGACCTGGTCGAGTTCGCCAACGGCGGCACCGACACGGTGTGGGGCGCGAAGCGGGCCGAGCTGGGGCACCCGGAGCCGTTCGGGCTCAAGTACCTCGGCATCGGCAACGAGGACCAGATCACCGACGCGTTCCGGGACCGGTACGCCCGCATCGAGGACGCGGTGCGCGCCGCGTACCCCGAGCTCGCGGTCATCGGCACGAGCGGGCCGCAGCCCGCCGGGCCCGACTACGAGGCCGGGTGGGCGTACGCGCGCGAGCGCGGCACCCCGGTCGTCGACGAGCACGGGTACCAGATCCCGCGCTGGTTCCACCAGAACATCGACCGGTACGAGGCGTACGACCCGGACGGCGCGAAGGTCTACATCGGCGAGTACGCGGCCCGGTCGAACAAGGTGCGCTCGGCGCTGGCCGAGGCGGCGTACATGATCGGGCTCGAACGGCGTCCTGAAGTGGTGCGGCTCGCTTCGTATGCGCCGCTGCTGGCGCGCGTGGGGCACACGCAGTGGGAGCCGGACCTGATCTACTTCACCGCCGACGAGGTGCGGCCGAGCGCGTCGTACTACGTGCAGCGCGGTTTCGGCGCCGAGCGGGGCGAACGGGTCCACGCGGTCGAACTCGAAGGGGTGCAGCCGGTTCCGGTGGCGATCCCGCGCGAGGGCACGGCGCTGCTGCAGTCGCGTGGGGCGACCGTCCAGTTCACTGACGTGGTGCTCGACGGGAACCCGGTGCCCGAGGTGGTCACCGGGCCTGACGGCGAGGGCGTGCTGCTGGGCCGGATCGACCCGGCCGCGGCCGAGCTGTCGTTCGCGGCCGAGCGCCGGGACGGCACCGAGGGGTTCGTGGTGCGGCTCGGTCCCGAAGCGCCGCAGAGCTTCATCGAAGTGCAGCTCGGGGCGTGGCAGAACAAGTCGACCTCGGTGACGCGCAGCGACGACGGGATCGGCGAGAACGACCACGGGCCGCTGCCGTGGAAGGGCGTGCAGACCGGCGAACCGGTGCTCGTGCGTATCAAGCTCGACGGGCCGCGCGTGCGCGTGTGGGTCGACGGCGAGCTGCGGCACGACTACGAGCAGGACCTGCGGCCCGAGCAGCGGGTCGTCGCCGGGGCGCTCTCGCGCGCGGGCGAGCGCGGCACCGAGTACGTGCTGCGGCTGGTCAACGCCACCGACACGGCGCGCACGGCTGCGGTGGAACTGCCTGCGGCGGGTACGGTCGCGGCGTCGGTGACCGTGATGGCGGGCGCCGGTCCCGACGAGGGCGTGCCCGGCGAGGCCTCGCCTGCAGCCCTTGCGGACGTGGAAGTGAGCGGCGAGGGCGGTTTCGACCTGGAGCTGCCGCCGTGGTCCTTCGCGACGGGCGTAGTCCGTCCCGTCGGATGATGGGAGGATAGTGCGGCAGATGAGAGGCGGTACCTGACATGGTGACGATGAGCGACGTGGCGCGGCTGGCCGGGGTCTCCAAGATGACCGTGTCCAACGTGGTCAACAACCGGCCCGGGGTGAGCGACCCCGTGCGCCGGCGCGTGCTCGAAGCCGTCCAGCAGTCCGGGTACCGCCTCAACGTCAACGCCCGCACGCTGAAGGCCGGGCGCACCGGGGTGATCGGCCTCGCGGTGCCCGGCGTCGACCAGCCTTACTTCGGGATGCTCGGCGTGCACGTCATCGAGGCGGCGCGCGCCAAGGGCTTCCATGTGGCGATCGAGCAGACCGACGCGGCCGAGGAGGGCGAGGCGGACGCGATCGCGCAGTCGCACCGGCTGCAGTTCGACGGCCTCATCCTCAGCGCGGTGATCCTCGACCCGCGCGAGCAGGCCAACACGTGGGCGGACTTCCCGATCGTGATGCTCGGCGAGCGCGACTTCGGGCAGACCATCGACCACGTGGGCATGGACAACGAGGCCGGTTCGCGCGCGGCGACCGAGCACCTCATCGCTCAAGGCTGCACCCGGATCGCGAACGTCACCGGCTGGAGCCTCGAAGGCGTGCACGTGGGATCAAGGCGCCACCGGGGCTACACGGAGGCGCTGCGGGCGGCCGGGATGACGGTGGACCCTACCCTCGTCTGCTTGTCCGGCATGGGCATGGAGACCGGGCGCCGGGCCGTGCACGACCTGCACGAGGCGGGCGTCGAGTTCGACGGCGTCGTCGCGATCACCGACACGGTGGCGCAGGGCGTGCTGCGCGGCCTGGCCGACCTCGGCCTGCGCTGCCCCGAGGACGTCCGCGTCATCGGCTTCGACGACATCCCCGTCTCGGAGTTCCTGGCGCCGTCGCTGTCCAGCGTGGCCCCCGACCACCGGTGGATGGCCGAGAAGGCCGTGGAGCTCATCGCCAAGCGCCTGGAGGACCCGAACCGGCCCCCCGAGGAGCACACGGCCCCGTTCGAACTCAAGATCCGCGAATCGACGCGGTGAGTCCTGTGCAGCCCTGGCCCCCAACGCCAGGGCTGCTCCGAACCGCTCGGCGGCTCAGTGCAGTCGGCTAGGCCGTGATGTTCCCGCTGTAGTCGTGCCACTTGTAAGTGCCGCTGTTCGAGGCCCAGATGTGGATGCGGTACGTGGCGCCTTCGGCGACGTTCGAGTCGCAGACGGTCATGCCGCCCGCGGAGTTGCTGGTGCTCGTGTCGTCGAAGCAGACCGGGCCCGTGTTCTTCCAGTACCAGTACCCGGCCGGGTCGAGGGTGAGGGTCTGGAGCTGGGCGCGGGTGCCCCAGCCGTCGGCCCGGAAGTCCAGGAGCGCCAGGTTCTCGCCCGAGCTGGAGCTCTCGGCGCGGCCGCCGTTGTAGATGACGTTCGGGTCCTTCCAGAACGCGGTGCCGCTGCTGGCGGCCTGGGCGGCGCTGGGAGCCATCCCGAACCCGACGAGGGCGGCGGCGGCGAGCACCGTGCAGGCGCGGGCGACGAACTTAGAAGAGCGGACAGACATGCATTCTCCTTTGTGAACAGCCGGAGCCGTTGTGGACGTTTGGGATCGTCAGATGTCTATACGCTGATTGAAGAGGAACGGTTGCACCGCTCCCACGATAATTCTGCGTGACCGGATGCGAACGGCCCCAGCGCGATGCGCTGGGGCCGTTCCACTATGTGTCAGGTCAGGTGAGCGAGCCGGTGACGTTGCCGCCGGACTCGGTCACGTAGTAAGTGACGGTCTTCCCGCTCCAGAAGTGGAACGTCAGGGTGACCTTCTGGCCGTCGTTCACGTCGGTCCAGAACGCCTGCGGGAGCGCGACCGTACCGGCCGTGTAGTCCGGGCTGAACGCGCGGGCGAACTCCTTGTAGGAGGTCCAGTTCTGCGGACCGGCGGCCGTGCCGTCCGCGTACTTCGCCTCCATCGTGGCCAGCTGGTCGCCGTTGAACTGGGTCGGGATCGCGAACGTTCCGGTCGCGCCGGTCGCGGCCGACATCGTCGGCTGGTCGTAGGAGATGACGCTGATGCGCCACGGCGCACCCTGCGAGAACACGGCGGTCAGGTTCGCCTTGACGCCGTACGCGCGGTCGCCGAGCAGCGTGGTGAGCCTGCTCGCCTTGATCGTGAGGGTGTTGCCCGAGATGGTGTAGTCGGTGCCCTGCACGAGGTTGGTGGTGCCGAGGCGCAGCGCCTGGAACGTGGTGCCGTTCGGGTTCAGCGTGAGCGACACGTCCGCCACGGTGCCCGACTTCGCCACGTACACCTGGTCCGTGGAGGCCGTGCCCGAGCGCGTGGTCCAGCTGGACTTGAGCATCGTGAACAGCTCGGGGTCCTTCCACTGGAACGTCGTCCGGTTGAAGTGCTGGCCATTGTCCCACAGCTGCATGGTGATGCCCTTCTGGCGCGCGAAGTAACCCGCGTACTCGAAGAACTTCAGCTTCTCGCCCTGCTCCACGGTGCCGGTGTGGGCGTCGAAGCCCAGCAGGCCGTACTCGCCCATGATCACCGGGATGCCGTTGGCGATGAACTCGTTGTAGGCCCGGTTGAAGTAGCCCTCCAGGTCGGCCTGGACCTCGGCGTTGAACTTCGTGTAGCCCGCGATGTTCACGCTGAACGGCCAGAAGCCGTAGTAGTGGATGGTCGCGGCCAGGTTCTCGTCGTTCAGCGCGTCGATCGTGGCGCTCAGCGCGTCCAGGCGGCCCTGGTCGGCGTTGGTGTGGAGCGTCGGCAGGACCAGGACGCGGGTGGCGTTGCCGCCGCCCGTGCCGCGCACGATCCCGTGGAACTGGGTGTTCAGGTCGTCCAGGAGGCCGTAGGCGGTGGCGTCGTCGACGTTCGCGAACTGCGGCTCGTTGACGCTCTCGAACAGGAGCTCGGGCGGGGCGTCGCGGAAGCGGGTCGCGAGCTCGGTCCAGATCGCCTCGTAGCGGTCCTCGACCACGGTGCGGTTGGTGTTCATGGCCGACATCCAGATCCACGAGTCGTGGTGGATGTTGATGAGCACGTACAGGTCCGCGTCGAGCGCCCAGTTCACGACCTCTTCGACCCGGTCGAGGTAGGCGTCCTCGACGGCGTAGGGCGCGGTCTTGGACTGGTGGTTGTCCCACGTGACGGGGATGCGGATGCTGTTGTACCCCTGGGCGGCCACGTTCTGGATGAGCGACTGGGTGATGCGCGGGTTGCCCCACGCGGTCTCGTCGGCGCCCACGGCGTCGAGCGAGTTGCCGAGGTTCCAGCCCGGCTCCATCGCGGCCACGGTCTCCATGGCCGTCAGGCCGCCGGTGGGCGGCGGGGTGGTCGTGGGCTGCGTGGTGGGCGAGGTCGTGGGCTGGCCGACGCCGCCGTCGCAGACGACGCCGTTGAGCTTGAACTGCGCGGGCACGCCGTTCGCGCCGGACCAGGAGCCGTTGAAGCCGAACGAGACCGAGCCGTTGGTGGCGATCTTGGCGTTGTAGTCCACGTTCGTCGCGGTGTAGGTGTCACCGGAGTTCGCGGTGGTCGCGCCCCAGGCCTGGGTGATGCGCTGGCCGTTGGGGAACGTCCACACCAGGTCCCATTTGTTCACGGGCGTACCGAGGTTGGTGATCGCGACGTTGCCGGTGAAGCCGCCGGGCCACTCGCTGGCGACCTTGTACTCGACCTTGCAGCCTTCGGCCGCGTAGGCGACCGAGGGCATGAGCACGCCGAGCCCGGCCGCCATGGTGGCGACCGCCATCACCACCAGGGTGATCCATCTGCGGGTACGTCGTTTGACGCCTTGCATGGCACTCCTTAAGTCCGCGTTGACTTGCCGGGGGTCGAACGAGGAGACCTATCGAACATCCTCGATACCAGATTAAGTTTAGTGACCCAACTTTGTCAATCGCTCCCAGGAGGCGGTTTCGCGCGGACCACCCCGAACGGGAGCGCGAATGTCCGATTTGCACCCTTGACAGAGGAAAGCCTTTTCCTTACGCTCGTGGCAACCGGTTGATTCATACATTTCCATGTATTACTCACCGGCCCTGGGGCCCTCTCACCCCCAGTGCGACAACGTAGTTGCGAAGGGAAGCAACATGTCTCGTCGAAGAAACGTGCGCACCGCGCTCGTGGCCGGGTTCGCCGGCATCATCGCCACCGCGGCCACCCTGGTCGCGATGAACTCCGCCTCCGCGGCGCCCATACGCTACGAGGCCGAAACCTCGCCCGCCACGTGCTCCGGCACGATCGACTCCAACAACGCCGGGTTCTCCGGAACCGGCTTCTGCAACACCCCCAACGCGACGGGGGCGACGGCCCAGTTCACGGTGAACGCGGCCAGCGCGGGCACCGCCACCCTTGGCATCCGGTACGCCAACGGCACCACCGCCACCCGCCCCGCCGACATCACCGTCAACGGCTCGGTCGCCCAGTCCGCCAGCGCGTTCGGCGGCACGGGCGCGTGGACGACCTGGTCCACGAAGACCCTCACGGTGCCCGTGAACGCGGGCAGCAACACGATCCGCCTCACGGCCACGAGCGCCGACGGCCTCGCCAACATCGACTACCTCGACTTCGAGGTCACCGGCGGCGGCACCACGACCCCGCCGCCCACCAGCGGCGCGATCTACGTGGCGCCGGGCGGCACGGACTCGGCCGCGGGCACCGAGGCGGCCCCGACCACCCTCGCCACGGCGCTGAGCCGGGTGAACGCGGGCGGGACCATCTACATGCGAGGGGGCACGTACAACTACTCCTCGACCGTGGTCATCGACCAGGACTCGGGCTCGTCGAGCGCGCGTACGACGCTCGCGGCGTACCCGGGCGAGAAGCCGGTGCTGAACTTCTCGGCGCAGGCCGAGGCGTCGGCGAACCGCGGCCTGGCGCTGTACGCGAACTACTGGCACCTCAAGGGGCTGACGGTGGAGCGGGCCGGTGACAACGGCATCTTCGTGAGCGGCAGCAACAACATCCTGGAGCGCACGCTCACGCGCTACAACCGCGACAGCGGCGTCCAGCTCTCGCGCCAGTCGTCGACGAGCACCACGGCGTCGTGGCCGGCGAACAACCTGATCATCAGCGCGGAGTCGCACGACAACGCGGACGCCGACGGCGAGGACGCGGACGGCTTCGCGGCGAAGCTGACCGTGGGTTCGGGCAACATCTTCCGGTACGCGGTGGCGCACAACAACGCCGACGACGGCTGGGACCTGTACACGTACTCCGATTACGACCCGATCGGGACGGTGCGGATCGAGGACTCGCTGTCGTACCGCAACGGCACCCTCACCAACGGGACGGTCTACTCCAACGGCGACCGCAACGGCTACAAGCTGGGCGGCGAGGACGTGCCGATCAACCACACGGTGGTGCGGAGCATCGCGTTCGACAACGGGCAGCACGGGTTCACGTACAACTCGAACCCGGGTGCGATGACGATCTCGAACAACCTGAGCATCGACAGCACTGAGCGGAACTTCCAGTTCAGCGCCGGCTCGCACGTGTTCCGCAACAACACCTCGTGCTTCTTCAGCGGCGGCACGAACGACAGCATCTCGGGGAACTCGGACAGCTCGAACCAGTTCTGGTCGGGCTCGAACGGCTCCCGCTGCGCGAACTACTCGGGCGCCCTCGCCTGGTCGTTCGACTCCACGGGCAAGCTCGTGGTGACCTTGGGCGGCAGGGTGGTGACGCTCTAACTCCCGCATGAAAGCGGCCCGTCCGGGGTTCCGGACGGGCCGCTTTCATGTCGCGGGGGCGTCGCCTGCAGTGCGGGCGACGGCGAAGGGGCGTTTGAATTCGGGGCATTCGACGAGGGACGGGTGGGTGCAGGCGGCGGCGTGGCCGAGGCTGTCGCGCATGCGGGTGAGGCGGTCGATGTCCTCGTCGATCTGGCGGGCCCGGCGGGCCAGGTGCTCGCGCAGTTCGGTGTCGTCGGGTGTGGACTTGAGGAAGCGCTCGATCTGGGCGAGGGTGAAGCCGATGGAGCGGGCGCAGCGGATCAGCTCGAGCCGGTCGAGGGTCTCGGTGGCGAAGGTGCGGCGGATGCCGTTGCGGCCGTTGGATTCGATGAGGCCGCGCCGTTCGTAGAAGCGCAGTGCCGAGGGGGCGAGGGCGGCCCGTTCGGCGACTTCGGCGATGTCGAGTTGATCCATGTCACTGCTCCCTTGACTTGAAGCGTGGTTCAAGTCGGAGCATAGACCCATGACAGCGAACGAACGCCACTCAGGTCAACCGAATCCTCAGGTCCACTCGTATCTGGAGCGCATCGCCAAGGGCGGCTTCGGCGATCTCCACACGTTCACGCCCGAGCAGGGCCGCGAGGGCACGCGCCGCCAGATCCCGCTGCTGGCGGAACCCGAACCGGTCGCCGAGGTCCGCGACCTCGAGATCCCGGGGCCGGACGGCAGCCTGCGGGTCAGAATCTATGAGCCCCTTGGCGAGACGCCCGGTCCGCTGCCGATCACCATGTACTTCCACGGCGGCGGGTTCGTGGTCGGCGACCTCGACACGCACGACGGGCTGTGCCGCAGCCTCGCCAACGGAGCGGAGACCCTGGTCGTGTCGGTCGAGTACCCGCTCGCCCCCGAGCACCCGTTCCCGGCGGCCCCCGAGGCGAGCTACGCCGCCACGTGCTGGGCGGCCGAGAACGCCGCGTCGATCGGCGGCGACCCTTCGCGGATCGCCGTCGCGGGCGACAGCGCCGGGGGGAACCTCGCCGCGGTGGTCGCGCTGCTGGCGAAGGAGCGGGGCGGGCCGGACCTGGCCTTTCAGCTGCTGATCTATCCGGACCTCGACTTCCGCAGGATCAACTGGAGCATCCGGGAGTACGCAGGGCTGCACGGCAACGTCTCGCGCGCGGCGCAGTCCTGGTTCATGGACCACTATGTGCCCGATGTGGAGGCGCGGCTCGACCCGCTGGTCTCGCCGCTGCTCGCGCCCGACCTCACCGGGCTGCCGGAGGCGCTGGTGGTCACCGCGGAGTTCGACGCGCTGCGCGATGAGGGCGAGGACTACGCGCAGCGGCTCGCCGCCGCCGGAGTGCCGGCGGTGACCGCCCGCTACCCGGGGATGATCCACGAGTTCCTCCGCCACCGCTTCGACGACAGCGAGCGGGCCCGGCAGGATGCCGCTGCGGCGCTGAAGAAGGCGCTCTACAAGTAGGAACGGCGTCGCCGCCGGGGCCGGTGTTCTGGTACTCGCGCAGGCGCGCGTCCTCCCAGGCGAGGCCGGACATGTCCGACCACGGCTCGGCGGTGCGGATGTGGGCGCCCATGACGGTCTGGCGGTAGAGGACCTGGCCGCGCGCGGTGGTCGAGCCGCCTGCGGGCCACGGGCGGCCGAGGTACACGGAGTTGGCGGGCGCGTTGCTGGTCAGCGTGCACTCGGTGAAGAGCATCCCGTACTGGTTGGTGATCTCGGTGCTCGGCGCGACGATGTAGCCGTTGTTGGTGGTCGAGCCGCGGTTGAGCGAGTGGATCTGGCACCCGTCGAACACGGCGGTGCCGCGCCCGAAGATGAAGTCGACGTCGCCCTCCACATAGCAGTCGTGGTAGTACTGCCGCGAGACCGTTGTGGCCGAGGCGGAGTCAGTCAGAAGGGTGTCCTGGTTGCCGAGGAACCGCACGTTGTCGAAGACCATGCGGTCGCCCTGGACCTTGACGGCCACGGCCTGGCTCTGGCCGTTCGCGGCCTCGTCGTAGGAGTTGGCGAACGTCAGGTCCTCGGCGGTGAAGTTCGCGCCCTGGAGGAGGACGCTGGCGCTGCCGCTGGTCCCCCACGTGCCGCCGCTGCCGTTGCTGCAGCCGGCGCAGCGGTTCTCGTGGATGACGACGTCGGCCGCGTTGCCGGTGGCGCCGATGAAGGTGATGCCGGTCTTGGAGGAGGGCACGGTCACGGCGCCTTTGTAGGTGCCCTTCTTGATGAGGATGGTCGAGCCGGACGGCGCGGCGTTCACGGCCGCCTGCACGGTCGTGTGGGTGCCGGTGCCGTCAAGGGCCACAACGTAGTCGGCGTCGATGTCGCCTTCGGCGGGGTTGAGCTCCCACTGCTGGTTGGTGGCGCCGGTGGGCGTGTACTGGGAAATGCGCCCGCCTTGCGCGGTCGACCATTCCCAGACGTCGAGGGCCTTGCCCGAGGCGCGGTTGATGAAGGTCGCGTAGCCGCCGCTCTCGGTCACGGTCCACTGCTGGTTGGTGGAGCCGCCGTCGCCCCACTGCTGGATCGTGGCGCCGTCGGCGCTGCTCGCGCCCGCGACGTCGAGGACCATCCCCGAGTGTCGCACCTGGATCTTGTAGTAGCCGCCGCCTGCGTCGACGAAGCGGAACTGCTGGTCGTAGGAGCCGTTGCTGGCCCACTGGACGAGTTCGGCGCCGCTGGCGGTCGAGGCGGCGCGGATGCCCATCACCAGGCCCGAGTGCCGGGACTCGATGTTGTACCAGACACCGGTCTCGACCGCGTGCGCGCTGGTGGTGACGAAGAAGCTCCCGGCCGCGGCGATGACGCCGCCCAGGACGACGGCGAGCAATGCCGCCAGGCGCCTGCGCCGCGGGCGGCCTTCGATTGGTTGAGACATGAGCACTCCAAAGGAGAGCCGGACCGCTGAGACATGCCGGGAGTTCCCCCAGCAATCCGGGCATTTATGTTTGTCAATGAAAAGTCTAGGGCAATCGCTTCCCAAAGCCAACCCTCGCGAACGGACCCGGCCCTGCTGGATCAGGTCCGTTCTCCTTGCAGGTCAGCCGTTGTTGGTGCGGCCGACGTAGACGTTGCGGGCCTTGTAGTACGTGTCGCCGGTCGGACCGCCGGAGCCCGAGGCGCCCTCCATCTGGAGGTTGATGATCACGTTCATCGGCTTGCCCACGAAGTTCGATCCGGTATGGGCGCCCTTCCAGGAGCCGTCGAGGTAGTAGTGGATCTGCACGTCGGCGCCGGAGGTCTTGGTCATCCAGATCCGGTACTCGTGCCAGCTGCCGGGCGAGGCGACGGTGACGATGGTGTTGTCCCAGCCGCCGTCGTAGGTGTTGAACCAGTTCCGGTTGTCGCCCTTGTACTCCAGGATGTCGCTCTCGGGCGGCCAGGAGTTCGCGCCGGTGATCCAGAAGGCCGGCCAGGTGCCGCGCGCGGACGGGGCCTGGAACTCGCCGCGCACCTCCCAGTTCGGGAACTGGTCGTTGACGAGCACCTGGTTCTTGGCGTGGATCGCGGCCGAGTGGTAGTGGATGGGCAGGTAGGGGTCCTTGCTGCTGGCGCCCTCGTCCCAGGTGATGCGGGTGGCCTTGAGGTTGAGGACGCCCGCGGGCGAGAGGTAGCAGTGGTTGCTGTCCGTTGAGGACGCGTACATCCGGGCGGTGCCGTTGTGGTCCGATCCCCAGGGGTACAGGTAGTTCCACTCGGATTCGAGGGCGGCGCGGCTCGCGAAGGAGTTGCCGTCGATGAGGGTCTCCCAGGCGGCGGCGCCGATCTGCCGCGCGGCCGCGTCGGCCGCCCGTGCCGGGTCGGGGACGAGGAGCGGGGCCGTGGCGGCCGCTGCGGCGGCGGCCGCGATCCGTTTGAGGGCCGTGCGTCGGGAGCTGCCTGGTCGCGGTTGGTTCGTCATGGTGACCGCCTTCGCGTCGTCGCGTGCCGACGCGACCGCCGGAGAAATGCGGCCACATCGAACATTTTCAATATATGTTGCACATCGGACGCACGGTTGTCAACGCCTTCCAACGCGGTAACGGCTGCCGTCAGGACGCCTTGGGGCGCAGGCCTTCGCAGAGGAGGTCGAGGGCGCGGCCGCGCAGCGCCCCGTCCCAGTCGGCGGCGACGGCCTCCTGGCACAAAGCCGCAAGCAGCGGGATGAGTTCGTCGGACCGCAGGTCCGCGCGGACGGCGCCGCCGTCGCGGGCGCGGTCGAGGAGGATGTCCACGGAGGGCCGCAGGCGTTCGAGGGCGTCGGCGACGCGGACCTGGACGCCGGTCTCGGCGAGGCGCGCGAAGATCGCCCGCTGGGAGGCCCCGGCCTCCATGATGAGGGCGCAGAAGGCGAAGAGGGCGTTCGGATCCTGGTCGCGGACCATCGCGTCGGCCTTGCCGACGAGCCGGTCGAGCAGGTTCATTACCACGGCTTTGAGCAGGTCGGGCTTGGTCGGGAAGTGCCGGAAGACCGTGCCGATCGCGACCCCGGCGCGCGCGGCGACCGCGTCGGTCGCGGCGGACGCGCCCTGCTCGGCGAACACCGCCTCGGCCGCTTCCAGAATCCGCGCCCGGTTGCGGCGGGCATCGGCTCGCACCGGTCGTTCACCGCTGGGCGGCAAGCCGTCTCGGCCCATCCGGAATCCTCCTTGCCAAAGTGAGTCGGACTCACTATATTCGAAATCGAGTCCCACTCAGCTTACTTCGAGAGGCACGACCATGACCAACGCAAGCCCGCTCGACGTCTACCGCCGGATGCAGGAGGCGGTCCTCCGCGAGGAGGGCGCGACGCTGCTGCCCGCCGAGCTCCTCGCCGAGGACCTGGTCGTCGAGACCCCGTTCTCCCCGCCGGGAATGCGCCACTACGAAGGCCGCGACGCGTGGCTCGAGTTCTACGCGGCCAGGGCCCTGCCGATCCGCTTCCAGGCGTTCCGCGAGATCACGACCCTCGAAACCGCCGACCCTGAAGTCCTCGTGGTCGAGTACGAACTTGAAGGAGTCGTCACCACCACCGGCGTCGCCGCCTCGGCAACGTTCATCGCGGTCCTGCGCGTCCGCGACGGCGAGATCCTCCACTGGCGCGAATACCAGGACGTCATGGCCATCACCCAGGCCCTGAGCCTCCAACCGGAAGACCTCGGCACCGCCGCGAGTTAGGCGAGCGCCCGGAGCAGGGACGCGGGGTCGGCGCTCCGGGGGAAGTCGCTGACCCCGCCGTCGCCCACCTCGACGACCCGCCAGACGCCGTCGGCGCGCTGCGCCAGGTCAGTGGTGACGAACGGGCACCCCAGGGCCGCAACGGCTTCCGCGACTCCCGTGAGGTCGGGCTCGACCACGATGTCCGGCTGGTCGGGGTGCGGGCCGACCGCGACCGGCTCGCCCCGGACCCACCAGACGCGGGCCTCGGCCGCCCGGCCGCCCGGACCGGTGAGCGCCTCGAAGGCCCGCACGACCAGACCGCCCGCCAGGTCCGCGCCCTGTCGCTCGATGAAGCACTCGGCGGTCCTGCGCAGCGCGGCCGCGTCGGCGAGGTCATCGACGAAGAACGCCTCCGGTTCGCCCTTGCGGGACTTCACGTAGTCCTTGACCATCCCCGGCCCGCCCGGCAGCTCCCCCGCCACTGCGGCCAGCGCTTCCACCGAGGGGATCTCACTCGGCCGCAGCAGAAGCCAGCGGCTCGCCGGGGTCAGCTCGGCAAAGGTTCCGTACCAGCCAGGCAGTTCATGTGCGGTGCGGTACTGCTCGGGCGAGGTCGCGAGGTCGACGCCGCGTTCGGCCAGCGCGCGGTGCAGCGCCGTGTACTGGTCACCGGTCGTCATCCAGCCCCGGTACCAGGCCGTGCCGAGTCCTTTGGGGACGCGGGCGGCGGCCCGGTCGGGCTCGCCTCGGGTGAGGGCGTCGTGGTCGATCAGCGCGACCCGGGCGCCGAGCGCGGCGGCCAGTTCCGCTTCGGCGGCGTAGTGCTCGTCGGGGCGGCGGGGGTCGAGCATGTCGGCGCAGTACAGGAGGGCGGCGGTCATGCCGGGATGCTAACCGCCCCCGGCGAACCCGTGTGCCCGATGAGCACACTGCCTCGGATTAGCGGACGGATTTGATGGGCCACACCAGGATGCCGCCGAGGATCGTGACGATCGCGCTCAGGGCGTACAGCGCGGTGTAGCCGCCGAGGCCTGCCACGATCGGGGCGGCGAGGGCCGGGCCGAGGACTTGCGGTGCGGTCGAGGCGATGTTGATGATGCCGAGGTCTTTGGCGCGGTCGGAGGCGGCCGGGAGGACCTGGGTGATGAGGGCCTGGTCGACAGAGAGGTAGATGCCGAAGCCCGCGCCCATGATCGCGGCGGCGGCGATCGCGGCGGGCCAGGTGTGCCAGAACGTCAGGATCAGCGCCGCGATCGTGATGACCACTGAGGACACGACGACGAGCGGTTTGCGGCGGCCGGTCCGGTCGGAGAGCACGCCGCCCGCGACGGCCGTGGCGATGACCCCGCCGGTGTAGAGGAGCGTGAGGATCAGGACGCCTTCGTCGGCGCTGTGCCCGGGGAAGATCTCCTCGTAGTGCACGGCGTCCTGCAGGAAGAACAGCAGGTAGAGCGTGCCGGTGGCGTTGCCGAGCATGACGAGGAAGCGCGTGGACCAGGCCCACGCGAAGTCGGGGTGGGCGCGGGGCGAGACCCAGAATGTGGCCAGGAGGGCGCGCCAGTCGAGCGGCGGCCGGGCGGCGCGCGGCAGGGGCGGGTCCGGTGTGGACAGGATGAACGGGAGCGCCATCGCCAAGGCGGCCAGGCCGATCACGAGGTAGCCCGTGGGGATGTCGGTGACGAGCATGGTCACGATGACCGCGCCCACGACGAGGCCGAGGGCTTGCGGGAAGCCGATCCAGCCGGAGACGACGGCCCGCTGTCGCACGGGCACGTGGTCGGGGATGCCCGCGTTGAGGCTGGCGTACCCGGCGTTGAGGGCGGCTTGGGCGAGGCACCAGCACAGGAGCACGCCGAGGACGGTGGTCTGGAGGCCGAGGAGCCATAGGCCGGCCGCGCCGACGGCGATGCCGCCGAGGGTCCACGGGTGGCGGCGGCCGAAGCGGCCGGTAGTGCGGTCGGAGAGGGCCCCGGCGAGGGGGTTGGCGACGACGGCTACGAGCGCGCCGACGCCGGTGACGAGGCCGAACGCGGCGACCTTGCCGTCCTCGTCGATCTCGGCGAGCTGGAGGGGCAGGAGCACCTGGATCGGGGTGAAGAAGGCCATGTAGAGGCCGAGCATCGCGGTGGTGATGCCGCCGATCCAGACTTTGCCGACGTTGCGTTCGGGTTCGGCGAGGGCGGCGGGAGGGGCTTCGGGGGCGGTCGTCATCGGCGGTCAGCGCTCTGCCCCTGCATCGCTCCGCTGCGCTGCGCGATGTGCGCGCGGTACCAGGCGAAGGAGGCCTTCGGGGTGCGGTCCTGGGTCTCGGGGTCCACATGCACGAGTCCGAAGCGCTGGTGGAAGCCTTCGGCCCACTCGAAGTTGTCGAGGAGGCTCCAGACGAGGTAGCCGCGCACGTCGGCGCCGAGCTCGATCGCGGCGTCTACGGCTTTCACGTGGGCCGCAAGGTAGTCGATGCGGTCCTGGTCGGGGATCGAGCCGTCGGCGGCGGGCGGGACGGTGTAGGAGCAGCCGTTCTCGGTGACCCACAGGGGCGGCAGGTCGGTGCCGTAGTCCTCGGTGAGCTCCACAAGGGTCTGTGTAAGGCCCGAGGGGATGACGGGCCAGCCGAAGTCGGTGGTCTTGACGTGGTCGAACTCCACGATGTCGAAGGGCAGCGGCGACTCGGGCGGGGCGGCGGCGAGGCGGGTCGGGTTGTAGTAGTTGACGCCGAGGCCGTCGAGGGGCTGCGCGATGGCGTCGAGGTCGCCGTCTTCGACGAACGGGAGCGACTCGAGGCCGAGGGCCGAGAGGTCCGGGTAGCGGCCGAGCAGGACCGGGTCGGTGAACAGGCGCCGGTGGAGGAGGTCGTAGGCCGCCGAGGCGTGGAGGTCGTCCTCGTTGCCGCTGAAGGGGACCGCTGGCGTGTAGCTGTTGGTGAGCATCACGAAGGGGGCGCCCGCCGCGCGCAGGGCGCTGGTGGCGAGGCCGTGGCCGAGGAGCTGGTGGTGGGCGGCGGGGAGCGCGTCGAGCAGGAGGGTGTGCCCGGGGGCGTGCTGGCCGAGCGCGTAGCCGAGGGCCATGTGCTCGAACGGCTCATTGAGGGTGATCCAGTGGCGCACGCGGTCGCCGAGGTGTTCGGCGCAGAGAGCGGCGTACTCGGCGAAGCGGGCGGCGGTGTCGCGGTGGAGCCAGCCGCCAGCGCCTTCAAAGGCACTGTCAAAGGCGTTGTCTTCGAGGGGCTGCGGGAGGTCCCAGTGGTAGAGGGTGGCCATCGGGGTGATCCCGGCGTCGAGGAGGCCGTCGACGAGGCGTTCGTAGAAGTCGAGTCCGGCCTTGTTGACGGGGCCGGTGCCGCCGGGCTGCACGCGCGGCCAACTGATGGAGAAGCGGTAGACGTCGATGCCGAGGTCGCGCATGAGGGCGATGTCCTCGGGGTAGCGGCGGTAGTGGTCGCAGGCGGTGGCGGCGGTGTGGCCGTCGCGGATCTTCCCGGGCGTGGCCGTGTAGGTGTCCCAGACGGACGGCCCGCGCCCGTCCGCATCGACGGCGCCTTCGATCTGGAAGGCCGAAGTGGCCACCCCCCAAGCGAAGTCGGGCAGACGCGGCGTTGCGGCCACAGGCACCTCCGGGCGTGACGTGAGTTACTTTTCGCGAATCTACCAGTCAGGTGACCCGCCGGTAACCCCTCGTCCGCTCAGAGTTTCCGGGCGGCCTCGCGCAGCGCGCGCGGCGAGGCCCCGAGCTCGCGGCGGCAGGCCTTGTTGAACGCCTGGAGGTCTGCGATCCCCACCGCCGCCGCGACGGCCGGGATCGACAGCGTCGACTCCAGGAGCAGGTGCCGGGCCCGTTCGAGGCGGCGGCGCCGGATGTGGGCGACGACGGTGGTGCCGGTGGCGTCGCGGAAGAGGCGCGTCAGGTGGTTGTGGGACAGACCGACCGCGGCCGCGATCTCGGGGACCGTGATCGGCGCGGGCAGGTGCTCCTCGATGTACGCGAGCGCCTTCCCTTGGTGCCCTTCGGCTCCCGGGCCCGGCGCGAGCTGCGTGAACCGCCACAGGAGGGCCCAGGCCTCGGCGTTCGCGCGGGCCGGGGACTCGGCGATGACGGCCTGCCGGAACATCTCGGCCAGCGCGGGCGCGGCGGCGCCGGCGTCCTGCACGACCCGCACCTCGTGCGGGGCGCCCCGGTCGGAAAGGCGCACGTGGAGGTGGAGGTTCGGGGAGCGGCCCTGGTACCGGAAGACGACCTCCGTGGCCGCCGGGATGAGGCTCACGTACCCGGGCTTGAGCGGGTGGACGGTGCCGCCGAGTTCGATCTCGCCTTCGTAGTCGTGCAGGTGGACCTGCCACAGGTCGGGCAGGAGGAAGCGCTCCTCGGCTACTTTCTGGCCGTGGATGCCGACCCCGGCGGTGACGACCCCGGGGGGCTCGTCGAGGTGGAGCTGGACGGTTCGCATGGTGAAAACCAACCACTAGTCGGTGATTACAGCCCATTACATCAGGCAGAATAGTCCTTAGATTAGTCGCATGACAACCACCAAGCATCTTCTGACCTCGGTCGAGATGGCGCGGTTCGTCGCCAACGGTTTCCACCGGATGGACGCGATCGTGCCGCCCGACCTCAACGAGCGGGCCATCCCCGAGTTCGACGCCGGGCAGCAGCCGCACGTCGAGTACGGGACCCCGCTGAAGGAGGCGTTCCCCGAGGGCTCGATCTCGCGGGCGCTCCTGGACATCCCGGCGGTCGCGGGGGCGCTCCAGAGCCTCGTCGGGGCCGACCCCACGGTCGACCACCACCATGTCCACGTGCGCGAGCCGCATGAGGGCAGTGCCCAGCCGCTGCACGGGGACGCGATCATCGACACGCGCATCGACGCGTTCGACGTGCAGCTCATGTACTACCCGCAGGAGGTCACCGGCACGATGGGCGGCACCCTGTCCGTGCCGGGCTCGCATCTGCGCCGCACCAACGAGTCCGACACGGGCCGGTACCAGAACCTGCTGGGCCAGACCCGGCTCACGTGCCCGCCGGGCACGGTTGTGCTGCTGCACCACGGGATCTGGCACGGCGGTCGGCGCAACGACTCCGACATCCGCCGGTACATGTACAAGATCCGGTTCAACCCGACGGTGCCGCAGGTGCGGACCTGGGACATGTCCGATCTGGACGATCAGGAGGTGTCGCGCGCGCTGTCGGTCTTCCACCCCTGGTGCGAGCACGCGACGGGCCGCCTGGAGATCTACAACCGCATCAAGATGTGGCGCGCGCTCACCAACAACCCCTCGTTCGATGTCGAGTACTGGGCGACCCGCGTCGCCAACCGCCCCGGGAGGGTCTGATGAAGCAGCAAGTCCTCGTCCTCTACTTGGACAACTCCGCGCTCGACGCCCCGGTGAAGGCCTGGGCGTTCTATGACGGCACCGGGAAGACGAACCCGACCACGGGCGACAGCGACCTGCCGCCGTACGACTCCGGCACGGAGGCGCTGCGGGACGGGTGGCGGCTGTTCCAGGCCTCGCAGCTGATCCCGCCGTACCCGGGGCACGAGTACGACACGTCGTTCCTCAAGCACGAGTTCTGGTTCGAGAAGCTGGAATAGGAGACGGGACCGGGGGGGGGGGGGGGGGGGGGGGGGGGGGGGTCGCGGGGGGGGGGGTAACGAGGAGAGGGGGGGGGGGGGGGTGGATGGCGCGCC